>JBEISW010000160.1:0-5307 GCA_040375215.1 Crocinitomicaceae bacterium
ACTAAATACACGAGCCCCCATAGACTCCGCGATTTGAACAGTGTTGTCTATGGAATTTGAATCCCACACAATTACATCATCTGAAACTTGAAAAGCAGAAGTCAAGCAACGCTGAATATTGCGTTCTTCATTGTAAGTGATAATGACTACACTGAAATCAGCCATTCCGCAAAATTAACTTAATCGACCAGTGAAAATATTTTCTGGCGTTCAATCAAATCGCCACTTTTTACTTTCACTTCCAACTCATCGCCAAGGTGAATCTCTTCACCTTGATCATTTACCAAAATATAAGCAGCCTTTTCAAAAGTAAAATCAAAACCCAACTCCTCCATGGGAAGAAATCCTTCGCATTTATTGTCTTTTAACTCAACATATAAACCACCTGAAGTAATACCGCTTACACGACCGGAAAACACTTGATCTTTATGCATCAATAGAAATTCTACTTGCTTGTACTTGGTACTGGCTCGTTCAGCATCTGCCGCTCTCTTTTCCATCATGGAATCATGCTTGCAATGGAGGTCCAATTGAGACACATTGGGCAAACCTTGATCATGTATATACTTATCCAACAAGCGATGCACAATTACATCTGGGTATCGTCTGATGGGTGACGTAAAGTGCGAGTAATAAGGAAATGCCAAACCATAGTGTCCGATATTCTTGGTGCTGTACTCCGCTTTGGCCATTGATCTGATGGCCATGATTTGAACCATACTTTCTTCCTGCTTCCCTTCTACTCTTGCCAATAATTCTTTGATAACACTAACACTGTCAGTACTCCTAGGCAATTTGTAACCCAAATGCTTCAGGAAAGTTTTCAATTGTTGAACCTTCTCGGGACTTGGTAAATCATGCACGCGGTATACAAATGGCTTTGGACTTCCTTTGGTCGGCTTACCCGCATACATCGCAACATACTGATTGGCCAACAACATAAACTCTTCAATGAGCTGATTGGCCTCCTTCATCACTTTGACGTATACTCCTGTTGGGACGCCTTTTTCGTCCAACTTAAATTTCACCTCTTCACTGCTGAAATCAATACTTCCTGCATCAAATCGTTTCTTCCTAAACAACTTCGCCAACTCATTGATGGTGATGCATTCCTCCTTATAATCTCCGTCTGCACCTTCAATCATGGCTTGAACCTCCTCATAGGTAAACCTGCGATCACTCTTGATGATGGTCCTTCCAATCCAATGATTGACGATTTCTCCTTTGGGCAAAATTTCAAACACAACTGAAAAAGTCATCTTCTCCTCTTGTGGTCTTAAAGAACAAAGTTCATTGGATAAGCGTTCTGGCAGCATGGGAATTGTTCTATCCACCAAATAAACACTGGTTGCTCTGAGCTGAGCTTCTTGATCAACAACAGAACCTTCCTTCACATAAAAGGTAACATCTGCGATGTGAACCCCTACTTCCCAATTGCCATTTTCCAATTTTCGCAAAGACAATGCATCGTCAAAATCCTTTGCATCAAATGGGTCAATGGTAAATGTAGTTACCCCTCTAAAATCTTTTCGAGTAGCTATTTCCTCAGGCGTAAAACCTGCCGCTATTTCATCTGCCGCTGCTATTACATGATCTGGAAACTCATAGGGCAGATCAAACTCTGCAAGTATAGCGTGCATTTCAACATCGTGAACCCCTTGCTGACCAAATACCTTGGTTACTTCGGCAATGGGCATTCTTTTTGGATCTGTCCATTGCTTTATTTTAACCAAAACTTTATCTCCGTTGATGGCGGTAGATTTTCCATCTTCCTTGATCACAAAATAAATGGGCATCTGTTTACTCACCGGCTTTACCTCTGCGTAAACCCCTTTGTCATGAAATACACCAACATATTCTTCTCTTCCGCGCTTCACAATGCGCTTAAACTCTACCCTTGGTCTCCGAGTTGTTCCTGAAAGAGACAGTTCAATCACATCACCTGGTAAAGCCGTTCCATATTTTCCTTTCTCCAACATGATGTCCTCATCAACACCATCAACGCGCACAAAACCTCTTCCAAATCGATTGAGGTCCAAGACCCCCTGAACCAAATTGGATGTCAATACAGCTGGTAAATATTTACCTCGCTCACGTTCTTTAATCAAACCTGCTGATTTTAACTCCTCTAAAACTTCCATGAGTAATACACGACTACCTGAATCCTGAATACCTAATATCGCTGATAACTGTTTATAATTCACCGGACGCGTAGGACTTGCATTCAATGCTTGCATCACTTGTTCCGTCACCACTCTCTTATTGCCTGAGCCTTCTTTTCTTTTCGTTCTTTTCATCAGTAACGAAGGTAGAAACTAATTTTCACTGAAAAGCAACATTCTCTTCGGTTTTGATTTTTTCTCTTTTCGTACCAACTTTGCTGAATGTCTGAAAAAGTAATGCTAGGGCTCAAATTGCCGACAGACCCGCGATGGGTGAATATTGCCGAAAAAAATATTGAGGAAATTCTCACAGACCATGCCTATTGCGAGCAAAAAGCAGCCAGCAATGCCATATCAAGTATTGTCCGATATCCTGAATTTCCTGATTTGGTGACAGAAATGGTGAGAATTGCGCAAGAAGAAATGGAACACTTTGGTCAAGTCCATGAGCAATTGATAAAAAGGGGATTAAAACTAGGCCGAGAGAGAAGGGACGAATACGTGCATGACCTAGCCGCATTCATCAAGCAGGGCGGAAGCAAAGAACAAAATTTTGTAGATCGAATGCTTTTTGCGGCCATGATAGAAGCGCGCAGCTGCGAAAGGTTTAAGATTCTCTCGCAAGAAGTTCAGGACGAAGAGCTGAAACAATTTTACTTCAGTTTAATGGCCAGTGAAGCAGAACACTATGCTACCTTTATTGGTTTTGCCCGCAAATACAGCAGAGGTGTAGATGTAGACAAAAGATGGCAAGAGTTCTTGGAATACGAAGCCTCATTGATGATGAAATATGGAAGAAAAGAAACCATGCATGGCTAACATTGAGATTGTAGAAAAGAAAGATTTAAAAATCATTCATGACTTGGCAAATGTCATTTGGCCGTTGGTTTATGATTATATGATCTCCAAAGATCAAATTGATTATATGCTGGATAAAATGTATAGTGTCTCTTCCTTGGAAAAACAAATGGAAGAAGGTGATGTTTTCATCTTGCTCGTTGAAGATGAAATCCCTCATGGATTTGCATCCTACAGAATTCACCACAATGATCTAAGAGTGAGATTACACAAGTTATATGTGCATCCTGCAGCGCAAAAAAATGGATGGGGACTTAAAATGTTATCTCATATTTTTGAAGACGGGCGCAGTCAAGGAAAAAAAGAAATTGAATTAAATGTCAACAGAAACAACAAGTCCATTGGTTTCTACCAACACATTGGATTTGTCATTGAAAAATCAGAAGACATTGAAATTGGCAATGGTTACCAGATGAATGATTATGTTATGGTCAAGGACCTAACGCTTTAAGTCAATTCTGAAAGTAGTTCCCGCGCCCTCTTCGGATCGCACCACATAAATATGTCCTTTGTGATATTCTTCAACGATTCGCTTCACCAATGACAATCCCAACCCCCATCCGCGTGGTTTAGTTGTATAGCCTGGTTTAAATACAGTTTTCCATTTGTTCTTGGGTATTCCCTTTCCTGTATCCCTCAATTCAACATGAACCCATTGATCATCATTAAAAATACGAATCTCAATGACTCCAGATTCCCCCATGGCATCTGCTGCATTTCTTACCAAATTTTCAATGACCCAACCAAACAGAGGCTCATTAATTTTTAATACAACAGGCTGAGTAGGCAGATGTTTTTCGAACTGAATGTGTTTGGAAACACGTTTCTGCACATAATCAACAGCTTCCTGAATTGTAGCTCTCAAATCCACTTCTTTCAACTCAGCTTGAGAACCAATCTTGGAGAATCGTTCAGTAATGATTTGCAATCTATTCACATCTTTATTCAACTCCTCAATGTAGGACTTCTCCACACCCTGCGATTCTAATAAAGCTCCCCATCCCATGAGTGAGCTGAGCGGCGTACCCAATTGATGAGCCGTCTCTTTGGCCATCCCTACCCAAACTTGATTTTGCTCTGCCTTGCGATAGGTGGAAAAAATCAGGTAACTCACCATGAGGAATACTGCTACCAAAACCAACTGCCCTATAGGGAAATACTTGATTTGCTGGAGCACCAAAGAATCCTCATAATAAATGTTGACTGCTAAGCCATCTGGCTGCACCACTTTAATGGGAGCGTTGAATGATTTTATCTCTTCCAATCGCGCAGGATTGGTGACGTCCTCCTCCTTCAATCGAGCATACTTGATAACCTTGCCTGACTTTTGATCGATGACCACAATCGGCACCGCTGTTGACCCCACAACCTCATTGTTCAAGAAGCTATTGTTCAACTCATTTAACTTTTGCTCGATACTCTTGTATAACTCACTGTCATCAAAATACAATTTCATACCCAATTCTGGAATCAAAATGGGAGCGTATTTCTCTGTTATCTTGTCTCTTAAAGAATCAGCAAATTGCGCATTCATTTCCTTGCCTTTTGGCAAATTCTTCCCTTGCTGAAAGCGATTGTCCTTATCATAAAGCAGAATGGGGATGGAGTTGTTTTCCTTTAAAAATTCAGAGGGAAAAGAGTAATCAAGATTGGGATCTCCATTGGAAATTATACTCAACGCCCTTCCAATCAATTTTCCCTTGGTTTGTTCTTCAGCTCTGAGCAAATGCAATAAAGAATCAATGTACTCGGTAGACTGCGCATTCCTACTGATGCTTTGTGCCCACAACTCAACCTTCTGCTTTTCGTCTTCTTTAATCCGACCAACGATAACCTGGGTATATCCCAATGTAAACAGCACCAACAACAAAGCCAACAAGACCAAAAACCATTTCCAACGTTGTTTACTGCTGTATAAATTCATTGAACCAAATTAATCATTATTGCGCAACTGCGGAGTCATTGATGGTCAAATTTGTATTTTCATTCTTCCACCAATCATACAACGGATGATTCCATTTGGCATTGTGCACATATTGAGCAGAGCTCAATGGCCAATCAAACTCATCCACAGCATAACCCAATGCCACAGGCACATCATGTATAAATCTAATTTGATCTCTAAGCATAAAACTTCGCGCCACACCATAAGCAGGGCATGATAAAAACTTTGGGGTTACCCACCTCGCACTGTAACGACGATCTGTCTCAAAAAAGAAAGCCAAGCCAAATATTATTTTTATCTTCTCAGAAAAAACCAAGACACCTTCGCCTTTTCTCATTGTCC
>JBEISW010000059.1:0-10298 GCA_040375215.1 Crocinitomicaceae bacterium
CTTCTTCTTCGTTGGCAACCTCGACATCTCCATATATATGCGGATGACGATGGATGAGTTTTTCGCAAACATGATTCAACGCATCAGCCAAATCAAAGCCTTTGGACTCCTCAGCAATTTTGGCATAAAAAACAAGATGCAATAAAATATCTCCTAGTTCTTTTTTGACCTCTTGGGCGTCATTGTCTAAAATGGCATCGCCCAACTCATACACTTCTTCAATGGTCAAATGTCGCAAAGATTCCCAAGTCTGTTTCATATCCCAAGGACATCCTGCGCGCAGGTCTTCCATGACTTCCATCAAGCGCACAAACGCCTCAATTTTATTTTCCTTATTGATTACTTGTCCCATTGTCTTTTATTAATATTAACCCACTCCACTTTTTCCAGCATGCGATTCAAACGATTTTGAAACACAGCATCATGGCTCATTATTGTCTTTTCCAAATAACCAGCTCCTCTCAATTTTCTTTTATTGGCAACCCATCGAATGCTCATTCCAACATTTGCGATTGCACCCAAGATTGGCAAGGCCCATTTAAATAATCCACCTCCTACTTTTTCAAGGCGCTGATTAATCAACCGTAATGTAGTTTCTTTGGTGAAATATGGTTTTATTAGGATGGGTTTGTACTCAAGCTCCATGGACATGCACCAATCCTGCCATTTGAAATGATTGACAGTTGAAAAACCGACATATGGAATCCATGGAATACGCAAAGTATCCGCAACAATGGCTCCATGCATGGCCTCCGTAACAATAAATTTTGAACGCATCATTTTTTGAAGCACCTCTTGTGGCTCCTCAATTGGACTTATGAACTGCCAACCCAATTCCTCAGCCATTTTTTGATGATCATAGAATTGCTCGCTTCCCGCATGCGGCATGAAAGAAATGACTTCATGACTTCTCACCAATGGCAAATGCATCGCGGCCAATAAAATGGCTCCATCTGTAATGGCTAAATCAGCGTTCAATCCCAAACGCTTTGCGGTCAAAGGACCTCTAACGCAAACAAATTCATAAGAAGACAAGTCATTTGGAACAGGTCCATATGTGGATGCATCCCCATCCGCTAAACCAGAGCTGAATACTACTTTCCGCTGAGGGAAGCGCGATACAAGGCCAATCAGCGAACCAATACCCACAAAAAGCCCATTGTCATTTTCGTCAAATGCATCGGGCATAAAATGGTCAAAGACCAAAGGGTTGAGTTGATCGCCAAAGTTCTTTCCTTTATGGTAATATAGTCTCATTCCTGTGAAATCATTAAATCCAAATCCAACTCACTAATGATGGGCACGCCTAATGATTTGGCTTTCTCCAACTTAGCTGGCCCCATATCTCTCCCAGCCACCACGTAATGCGTTTTTGCGGAAATGCTACCACTAACCTTCCCTCCATGGGACTCTATCAAAGCCTTGATTTCATCTCTACCGTATTTTTCAAAAACGCCACTCACTACAAATACTTTGGTTGAAAGCACATCAGATTGCGCATTCTCGACATGATGAGAAGTTAATTGAAGTCCAGCTTCCTTTAGTTCCGCCATCCACGCTTGGTGCTCTTTTACTTGAAAATATTGAACAATGCTCTCTGCAATCTTTTCACCAACTTCATCTACCGCTAAAAGCTGTTCTTGAGTGGCCATCATTAATTGATCAATGCTTCCCATTGCTCTTGCTAATTTCTTAGCCACCGTTTCTCCCACATGTCGAATACCTAAGCCAAACAACACCCTTTCGAAGGGCACATCTTTGGATTGGGCGAGAGATTTCTTTAGATTCTCGATGGTCTTGGTCTGCAGGGATCTCTTACGGAACTCTTGGGTTGCTTCATCCCATATTGAATATTCAAATCCAACTAAATGATCCAAGTCCAAATGATACAAGTCAACGACATTCCTAATCAATCCCTCTTTAAAAAAGGCTGTCAATGTCTCAACTCCCCATCCCTCCAAATTCATTGCTTTACGTGAAACAAAATGCTCCAATTTACCAATCATTTGTGGCTGACAACCATCCGCATTGGGACAATAATGTTGCGCTTCACCCTCCTCTCTCACCAACTCCGTTTGACATTCAGGACAACGCTGAATGTAGACATGGGAATCTCGATTTCCTCGTGGTTGATCCAAATCAACTGCGATCACTTTTGGAATAATCTCCCCACCTTTTTCAATCCAGACATAATCTCCTTCTCTGATGTCCAATTTTTCAATCTGATCAGCATTGTGCAACGAAGCGCGTTTTACAGTTGTTCCAGCTAGAAACACAGGAACAAGATTGGCCACTGGAGTGATGGCTCCTGTTCGTCCCACTTGGTAAGTGATTTTTTCCAGACGTGTTGAAACGCGCTCTGCTTTGAATTTGTAGGCAATGGCCCAACGAGGGCTTTTGGCTGTCATACCCAACTCATCCCATGCTTGCAGACTGTTGACTTTTATAACAATACCATCAATATCAAAAGCCAAATCATTGCGATGAATATCCCAGTGATGAATAAACGCCATAACACCATCGGTGGATGAGACGCGCTGAATCATTTTCATTTCCGATAAGGGAACCGGGAAGCCCCAGTTTCCTGCCTTCATCACTTGTTCATAATGGGTATTGGCCAACATCTCATCGCAAAGCACAAAATACATCATGGCGCGCAATGGACGCTTGGCTACCTCTCGGCTATCCAATTGTTTTAATGTCCCAGCCGCTGTATTCCGGGGATTGGCATACAACTCCAATCCTTGCGCGAAACGCTCTTGGTTCATGCGTTCAAAATCTGCTTTAGGCAGAAAAATCTCACCTCGAATTTCAAAAGAGCCGGGATAATCTCCTTGAAGTTGTAAAGGAATATTTTTAATGGTCTTGACATTGGCGGTAACGTCCTCTCCTTGCGTTCCGTCACCACGGGTCAATGCTCTTACCAAAGCTCCATGCTCATAGAACAAGGAAATGGCAATGCCGTCATATTTCAACTCCATGACCAATTCAGTATCGGTTTTACCCAAACCCTCCTGCACACGCTGCAACCAATCACTAATTTCTTGCTCTGAGTATGTATTGGACAAGGACAACATGGGACGAACATGCGCAACTTTCTCAAACTTTTGAGTAAGATCAGACCCCACCCTTTGGGTTGGAGAATTGGGCAAGCGCCAATCAGGATGGAAGGCTTCCAAAGCTTCCAACTCACTCATCCACTCATCAAATTGTTGATCAGAGATGGTGGGTTGGTTCAGCACATAGTAGCGGTGATTGTGCTCATGCAACAACGCTGAGAGTTCCTTGATTCTTTCCTGCGACATGTATCCTTGACTTGAAGAAACAAAGGTAATCTTTTATGTGCTTTCTGCATCAAGCATCCCATTCTTGCTGTGCTTTGGAGAATTGGGTTAAAAAATGATTTTTCCAACTCACATTGTTTTGAGGCAAACGCGAAAGCACTTCTTTAAAATTTTGGCATTTGGCGGAGAGGAAGTTCCGCATTTTCTGCTGTTCATCTTCTGCTATTGCGCAAAAGGCTTTAAGAATTTGCCAGTCAAAGACGTCCAATTGCTCTACAATTTGCCAGCGGTGTGTTGGACCATTCATCACGTGCCAACGTCCGTCTTTCATGGGATGGATGAAACATTGCCCCCCCATAAAAGCCAAGCAGCCTTTCTCACGTTGGTACTGATTCGATTGCCATGCAACAAATTGGGCATGGGAGGTGTCTTGAAGGTAGTAAGGTACGTTTTGCATGGTGTTATTATTTTGAGCAAAACTCACCTTCAAGATTGTAATCAATTTACAACGTGAAAATTAATTTTAAGTTATATTCGCAGGGTATGAAAAACAGAGGTATTTCGATATTCGTTTATTCGATTCTTTTAACTACATTGTCAGTGATTGGCAATACATATGAAATGTATGGGCAAACCGATGAACCCGGTGATGCCGTGTTGATTGATCCAACTGCAGGGTGTCAGCCCATCACTGTTGACCCAGGAGTGCTTACACCTTCGGTCAACCCTGGAGGCCCCGGTTGTGCCAATAATCCCAGTTGGGCAGGAGTTCAGCAAGCAGACGCATGGTTTTTGATAAATGTACCTGCCACGGGAGTATTGTTTTTAAATCCAGCAGGAACAGTAGATGCGGGTATGGCCGCATACACATTCAACGCCGCAACAAACACATATACTTTGCTAGATTGCGATGACGATACAGGCCTCGGATTAATGCCCCAAATCACTATCAATCAGCCCGCAGGAACCCCTATCTATGTGCAGCTTTGGGCATACGGTGGCGGGACTATCTCTTTCGATATGTGCAGTGCAGAATGTGGATCTCCTCTTACCTACAGTCCTGATATGGATAGTGATGGTTATGGAGAGACTGGAACTACCCAAACTACTTGCAACCCTCCTGCGGGATGGGTTACCAATGATGACGATTGTAACGATCAATGCGGCACCGTTTATACCGGAATGCCTTGTAACGACAATAATCCAGCAACAGCTGGTGATGTTATATCTGGGGCGAACTGCATGTGCGAAGGGACAGTAATCACAACCAATGACTGTATTCCTGGAGGAGCGGAATCTTTCACTTTCACTCCGGCAGGAGCATTGGCCGCGCCTGTAATTGGCACTAACGTTCAAATTTGTTATGAAATCGATTGGCTGAGCAATAACGGCCTTTGGATGGATGGTATGCAATTTCAATTGGGTCCAGGATGGACGGCCATCGCTCAAGATGTACTTCCAGCTAACTGTAACGGCGGTCAGGGGGCATGGTTATACGAGACTAGTGGAAGTCCTACGTCAGGATGCGGTGGAGCTATTCCAGATAATTCCGCTACAAACAACACTGTAGGTTATTACTTTGATTACAGTAGCAGCGGAGATCCATTCTCCAACTGGGGAGATGCAGGAAGCTGCAACTTTTCAGGTTGTATTACTGCCACTATCAATAGTGTAAACCCTGCGGATTTATTGATAAATGTATTCAGTGGAGGAGACAATATTTTTGGGAGTTTCGGCGGAGTTTTTGCTTGTGACGAATGTATCCCCGCCGGCTTCTCCTACCCGGCTCCAAATGTCGGTGCTGATCCCTGCGGAATCAATTTACCGGTTTGCGTTACGCCATCTGCATGCGACGAAGCTAACGGATTAATTACCATCGATCAAACCAACCAAAACTTTGTCTCTTTTTCTAATGCCCCAGCGACAGGTAATTTAATCGTTGAAGTGGTTGGCGCCAATGGTGTGAATGGATCGAATATTCAGACCATACCAGCACCATTCGTTGGAAGTCCTATTCCATTGGACTTGTCCATCTATGCTGTTGGCACTGGAACAACTTCACTAGTGGTAAACGCTTATTTCACCGATGACCCCGGCTGTACAGCAACTTCCAATCTGGTTTCCCCTGAAGCCTGCGGTTGCCGCGTTGAAGTTGACGCCGTGAACCTGACTTGCAGCCCTATCAATCCAGACGGCTACATAGTGGAATTTGACCTCAATAACGTGAACGCCATTCCTAACGGCTCTCATGTTGAAATCTCTTTTGATGGTTCTCCTGGTAATGATTGGGAATCACCGGCAGTAACAGGCCCTGCAGACATTACTCTCATCAACACATTGCCTGCCACTTTTGGTACTTTAACACCACTCAGCACGCTTGTTCCCGCCATGTCGGATGGTATTGGCAACTATACCGTTTCAGTTCAAGACGCTGCAGGTGTAGTTAATACCAATTGCACCATCGTGACTCCTGTGCCTTCAGTGATCAATCTGCCATTGGTAGAGCTAACATCACCCCTTGTAACCAATTGTACCTCGACGGCACAAGGTTCTGTATTTGATGTGAGTTTCGACGCCAATCTCTCTGGATTTGATTTGATGTCGAGCAACAATATCCTCACTTTTTATAACAATGGAGTTCCCATCTCTGCCTCAATAAATGGAGGTGGTGATGCATTTGATTTTGATCTTTCAACATTGGCCAACGGTGCTTCGGACATTTTATCAATCATGTTCCCTGGGGTGCCTCACAACGTATTAAACTCACTCACTTTCACCATTGAAAATGCAACAGGCTGTGTTTTCAATGCATTGGTAAATGATCCGTCCGTGAATGAATTCCAATTTACATTAACCAACACGCCCGGCGATCCTTATGAAGCCGTTCCTTGTGCTTGCGCCATCACCAATCTTCAACTACAAAATGCAACACCAGAGTGCGTAGGTTACGGAAATTATCTCGAGTTGGGTATGGCTTTCTCCTTTGAAAACATTCCGCAAGGCGTGCCATTCGTAGCTTATTTCACAGATGTGGCTAACTTGACGGATTTGGATATGACTACCACACCCCTGCCAACTCCCCCGGCAGGTTTCAATGTGCAAGATTTGTTTAGCTATGCAGACTTTTCTTCTAATCCCATTTTATGTCCTTCTGGAGCATGCGCCCCCATTCAAACCGGAACATTCCCCCAACAGGCTTCAATGACTCCTGCTACGATGTGGCAAACATCTATTTCACAACTTCCCGTTCCTCCTCCAACTTTTGAGGTAACGGAAGATCATCCTGGATTTTTGGTGGTTGAGTTTCAATACCCAACTGGTACTTTGCAATGCTCTGCTTCTATTCCATTTGAAATCCCTGGTTTCTGTGGATGCAGTCTTAACGTTCCTGCAGGAAATGATGACGGGTCTCCGTTTGTCAATCTTGCTACACCGGCTTCCAATGCCAATGACATAGCATTGTGTCCCAATGAGCCAGCCTTGGAATTTGGATTTACTCCCGCAGGACCCCTCACGGGCTTCAGACCGCCTGCAATTGCCCATGAAAATGTCGGAGGAGAACCACAAGCCTACCCCTATGATCCGGCCCTCGCATTGGTTTTGATTGATCCCAATGACCCTGACAAACAAATTCTTTGGGATTACGAAATGATTGATTTGACTGGTCCTACTCCAAGTATTGCCAACCCATTGACCATTGATAATCCATACGCCATCGGTGGAGGTTATGCCAATCAAGATCTTATTCATAATTTGTTCAATGTTAATCCTCTTCCTGACCCCGAAGATTTGACTGCGCCATTAGAGGTACAGGCAAGAGTGATTACGGTTTACAATATGGACGAATTGCTTTTGGTCAACCCTACCGTTCCATTCTTGATACCAGCCACACACATTGATAACGCCAATGCAGCGCTGCCTTATTCTGGTGACATCTTTAAAACAGGGTATGACAATTTCACCAACCCTGATGTCATTCGTTGCGGTGCAATGAGCGATGACTATACCTTGGTATTCACGCCCATTATTCAAGTTAACAATATCGATTTTGATTGTGATGCCCAAACCATTGCCTTTGAAATGCATTCAGGAAGTTACGCTTTTGATTGGAATTTACCAACTTTAAACTCAGGACCAGGTCCTGTGCCAGATGCACTATCTAATCCAAATCCCTTTGCCAATACAAATCCAGGTAACACCTTTACCTATGACCTTACTGGCATGGCCAATGGATATGTCCTAGACATTGCACTTACAGACAACTTTGGTTGTAACCAAGTTCAATATCCAACGTTAGACCTTACTTGGAACCCCATTAACCCCATTATCCTTGACAATCATGTTGTATTCAACCCATATGTTGCGCCAACTGTTGGTCAAGTGTTTATTGATGATGTTGGTGGAACCAATCCTCTGGTATTGAATACTCCCAATCAAAATGTGCGGTGTGGAAGAATCCCTAATGCCGAAGATTTTAATCTAATTGGCGGTGGTGTTGGAGTAACTGGCTCTTTGAATGGCACTTGGAACATTGGAACGCAATTGCCATCCCCAACTTATCAATTGCCAAGTCCTGTTAATGCTTATTATAGTCCTGACCCCAACAACCCAGATGCACTTATTTTCAATACTGCTTTGGTTTCATCAGACCAAGTTATTAATGCAAATGATGTGATGACTTCACCATTTGTTACGCCTCCTTATTCTTTGTATTTCACTGTGGAATTCACCCCTGTGATAGCAGATCCCAATGGATGTGCTTATCCTTCACCTGTATATGAAATTGCATTCTTAGACAACTTTACTCCACAGGCCATTCTAACTCCAGGTGGAATAACTCAAATTGAAAAATGTTTGAACGAGCCTCAATTTGATTTAGCTGCAATTGGTGGTTTGCCTTCAGGGGGAATCTGGCATATAGGACCTATGGATCCAACTACAAATACCGGTGCGAGTGACAATTTGATAGAGAATGGTTCTACTTTTGACTTAAGTAATCTTCCCAACACTGGGGCTGCTGGAACCTACCAAGCCTTTTACGATGTCAGTGGAGTGGTTGGTGTGCAATGTCCCGTAATTTCAGTAGATAACATTAACATCATTATTCACGACACAACCAATGCAGTTGTAACACCTGACATCCTTGAGGATTGCATGCCAATGGGTGAATTTGTATTAACCAATTCATCTTTGTCTATTGACACTACTAATCCTTGTGAATGGTACGTGGACGATGTTTTACAGCCTGAAGACGCCTGTGATACTGTGGGGTTAATGTTGATGATGCCCAAAATGTATGACATCACTCTCGTTTCAACAGACTTGAACGGTTGTGTCGATACCACTCGTTATGAGGACTTGCTAGAAGTTCATCCGCAACCTGAAATGGCTTTCTTGTATAATCCACAAAGTGTCACCATGGACAACCCTGAGTTTCAATTCATTGATGATTCCGATTCACCTTTGGTTAGTTATGAGTGGAATTTCGCTGGTTACGGCACATCTGCTGAACCATACACCAAATTTAACTTCTCTGAAGTTACCGAACCTGGCAGTTACGATGTAATACTCACGGGATGGGATGCCAACCAATGCTCCACCGTTGTGACGCGCCAAGTGCTCATTGAAGAAGGCTTTGTGGTATTTATGCCATCTTCCTTTACACCAGATGACGACAATTTAAACGAGGCTTTGCGCCCTGTCATTTCTGGAGCAGATCGCATCAAGTTTTACAAATTTGTGGTCTTTGATAGATGGGGAAATGTAGTCTTTGAAACCGACGACTATAAGCAATGGTGGACTGGAGACAGTAAAGTTTTGCCCGGCTATTATGTCCCCAATGGTGCATACCAGTGGCGCATGGAGGTGATTCTTGAAGGTCTAGAAGACAGAAAAATATACAAAGGTTCCGTGACGATAATGCGCTAAAGTAACTAACGTACCAGCGTTGAAACTTCCCACCCTTTGCGTGGGAAGTTTTTTTTTATACCCCTACTTTTAAAATATGAAAATCGGTTTTTTGTCCTTATTCATTTTTGTTTGTTGTCTCAGCTATGGTCAATCATCAATGGGGCAATTAACGGTAGTAGAGGATGGCAACAACCTCATCATTTGTGCAGGTGAGGATTTCAGTTTTAATGTTTTGGGTTCAGTGAGTATGCCTACTGATTTGGGTTTACCCGCTGTCAATTATGATCCTGGAGTAGGGATAGCCATTTTTGCTCAGCCTCCAACCTACGTGAATAATGAACTGATCAATGACCCCAATTTCCTGGGTATTGTTCTTCCCCAGCCCAATTCGATTTTCATTTCACCGTTTATTTTTACTTATGCTGACCTATTGGCACTCCTTCCCCCTGCGTTGAATCCTTTACCCATGTCTGTCACTCTTTATTTCCAGGCAACAACGCTGTATGACTTTAATGTACCTCTTCCCTACATAGCAGTTCCCGGTAACCCAACAGATGCCGCACAATCCAATGTTATTGCATTAAACTTTCATCCTTCCATAGACGTAACAGTTAATCAAGATTGTACCAATCATCTTGTTGAGATCAACGTGGCCCAAGCAGGAATGCTCGGAGCGACATTTGATGTAATCAATACCTTTCCATCGTCGGTTGTCTTTCCAAACAACCTAATCAATCAAACTACCACCAACGCCACAGTCTTTACAGGTCAAAACATCCCATTTGGCTTTGATGTTGTAAGCAATGATGGGTGCGTATCCTCCGTTTCAGAAACCTATGTAGGTGAAGTCGTCGCTACCACTACTCCTGTTTCCAATGTATGTGAAGGCGACAGTCCCTTTCCCATTAACGCAGTTCCAAACGGAGGAACATGGTCAGGAAATGCCAATGTGCTCAGTGCCGGAACTTTCAATCCATCTGGAGTGAACATCAATGTATCAACAACTTACACTTTGACATACTCCCCTCCCACACCTATAGGAGGTTGTGGAGTTGCTGCAACTCTTGATATTACCGTGAATCCTGACGCCAATAGTGCCTTCAA
>JBEISW010000302.1:0-2763 GCA_040375215.1 Crocinitomicaceae bacterium
GTTCAGCAATTTGAACATTTCCTGTAAAGCAGTGAAAAATACCAAAAAGACGTTCATCCATTTCAGACTCAATAACCTCTAGTAATTCATCAAAACTGTCTCGGGCATGAAGAATGAGTGGTTTATTAAATTTTTTAGCCCATTGAATATGTCTTTTTAATGACAGAATTTGAAGATCAAGGTGTTTTTTTTCCCAAAACAAATCCAAGCCTGTCTCACCAATGCCAAAGAATTGATTGGATGCCATCCAGTGTTCCATTTGTTCAAGGTGAACTTCAAAATCTTCGCTGACATCACAAGGATGAAGTCCCATCATCGGAAAAAACAAATTGGGATTTTTTCTCTGCAATTCCAACATGGGTTGGATAGAGTCAGCATTTATATTGGGCAGGAAAATGTGTGTTATTTTGTTGTCAATGCAACGTTGAATAACTTGATCAATGTCTGTTTGAAAGACTTCCAGGTACAGGTGGGAATGGGTGTCTATCCACATCTTTTTTTTGCAAACATAAGTACGTCGAAGCAACTAATATTGATTGAATTGCGATATATTTACGGAAATTTATTTAAGATGAGATACGCTTTAACTGTAGTAGCCGCTTTGTTCTTTATGACATCTTGTTCCAAGTTTGAAGATGGTCCTGGGATTAGTTTTCGTTCTAAGGAGAATCGATTGATTGGCAAGTGGAAACTAACCAAATGGACTGAGAAGGGTGCTGATGTTACAGCTACCAATACAGGAGGTGGTGATATATTTTATCAGTTTGATGAGAATATGAGTGTGATTATTAATGTCGGAGCCGCTCAAGGTACTGAAGGAACATGGTTGATAGAAGAGACAAACGTTATAATGGATCTTCAGTTGGTTTCTGAAGTTGGAAATTATATCGATAAAGATACCTTAATGTTGAAACGATTGACCAATAAAGAAATGGTTGTCTTTTATGACGACGATTTAGAAACAGAGTTGTTCTTCGAGGCTCAGTAATCCTTTTTTTGGTGAAGGCTAAAATCCTCATTATCCGTTTTTCAGCTATTGGCGATATTGTTCTGACATCCCCCGTCTTGAGGATTTTACAAAACGGTTTGGAAGGTGGTGCAGAACTGCACATGGTGGTGAGAAAACGCTATCTCCCTGTCATTGAGCATCACCCGCGTATAAGTAAAATATTTTCATTTGAAAATACGGTTCAAGAGGTAATGGAACCTTTGTCTTTAGAAGGTTATGATTACATCGTTGACTTGCAAAACAATTTGCGGTCAAATCTGATTAAGAAACGCTTGGGAGTGTTGGCTTTTACTGTGGAGAAAAAAAATCTAGCCAAGTTTGTTTGGATCAAGTTAGGTTTCAAATGGGAGATTCCTCATATCGTTCAGCGATACATTGACACTTTGAAGACATTGGGATTGTCCGATGATGGCAAAGGATTAGAGTTTGAAATTCCTAAGGATGTAAAAGTTGATTTGCCTTTTGAAGATTATACCGCTGTGGTAATAGGAGCCAATCATTTTGGAAAGCGTCCTGACGCATCCAATTGGTTGAGTATTTTACATAGGATACCGGGAAACATTGTTATTGTAGGCGGAAAAGAGGAGGAGATGATGAGCACAGCACTGACCATGGATAATAGGGTTTTCAATGCGGTGAATAGATTGAATTTAATGGAAAGTGCATGGGTGGTTAAACATGCACGTATGGTTGTTGCAGGCGATACGGGTTTGATGCATATTGCAGCTGCCTTTTCTAAGAATATTATTTCAATATGGGGCTGCACAAGGCCAGGTTTAGGAATGTCGCCTTGGATGCCTGGTGAAAAAAGTGTTATGATTGAGCCAGAGGGGAGGGGTGAAAGGCCATGCTCAAAACTAGGAGATTCTTGTAAACATGGTCAATTGAACAGATGCATTCATGAAATTGATTTGAACAAGGTAGAACAAGCCGCCAAGGATATACTTTTTTCAGTTCCTGTCGAATAGCGCCTTTAGTTCTGTTGCTTCTTCAGGTTTCATTTTTCCAGCTAGAATTAAACGCAATTGCCTTCTTCTTAGGGCTCCATCAAATCTTATTGTCTCCACCTCTGTTTCTGGCAAAAGTTCTGGGACATTGATGGGATTCCCCAATTGATCTACAGCCACGAATGTATAAATGGCCTCATTGCATTTGGTTTTTTCTCCCGTGGCTCCATGCTCAACAAAAATGTCCATGAAAACTTCCATGGAGGAATTGAAGGATCGAGATACTTTGGCTTCAATGACAACCAAATCTCCCAGTTTAATGGGGTGTTGAAAAGATACGTTGTTGACTGCAGCGGTAACAACTACTCTTCGACAATGCCTGTGCGCAGCAATGGCACTGGCAATGTCCAACCAATTCAACAATTGACCTCCCATCAGGTTGCCCAAAGTATTGGTGTTTTCAGGCAATACCAAGTGTGTGGTAATCGTGAGTGTATCTTTTGCGTAAACAGGTTTCATCTAGCAAAGGTACATGATTATCTTCGTGGTATGGATTACAACGTTGTTAAGTCGCTTCACATCATTTTTGTGGTTACCTGGTTTGCAGGATTGTTTTATATGTTTCGACTTTTTGTTTATCATGCTGAGGCTGAAATCAAGGACAATCCAGAGAGAGATATTTTGCTAAGACAATATAGGCTGATGGAATATCGACTGTGGTACATCATTACTTGGCCATCATCTATATTGACTTTGATTTTTGGTACAACATTGCTTTATCTCAATCCGGGTTACCTGAGTATGCCA
>JBEISW010000320.1:0-2549 GCA_040375215.1 Crocinitomicaceae bacterium
CACTGTTAACATTACCGTTCCCAATGATCATGTAGTCGCGGCAACAGGTGAACTGCAAAATACAAAGGCCGTCATGAATGCTGAGCAATTGTCTCGTTGGGAAAAGGCCAAAAAGAATTTCGAAGCTCCCATTGAAATCATCAACCAATCAGAGGCAACAGAGAATGAAAAGAACAAATTAAAAGGAAACGTTCAAAAGACATGGACTTTTAAAGCAACCAACGTACGTGACTTTGCTTTTGCTTCATCACGAAAATTTATTTGGGATGCTATGGCAGTTAAGATTGGAGACAAGACCACCATGGCCATGAGCTACTATCCCAAGGAGGCCAATCCACTTTGGGGACAATTCTCAACGCGCGCCGTTGCACATACATTAAGGGTTTATTCCAAATACACCGTTGATTATTCTTATCCTGTTGCCATTTCGGTGAACTCCAAGTGGATTGGAATGGAGTATCCCATGATTTGCTTCAATGGTGGTCGTCCTGAATCGGATGGTACTTATACAGAAGGCACCAAGTATTCTACATTGGGCGTTATCATACATGAAGTTGGACATAACTTTTTCCCCATGATCATCAACAGCGATGAGCGCCAATGGACGTGGATGGATGAAGGGTTGAATACTTTTGTACAGTATCTCACAGAAAAAGAATGGGACGCCAATTATCCCACCAGAAGAGGCCCTGCCAGAAACATCGTTGACTATATGAAAGGTGACAAAACCAAGATGTCACCCATCATGACCAATAGTGAAAGCATCTATCAATTTGGGAATAATGCATATGGCAAGCCTGCTACAGCATTGAATATTCTTCGCGAAACAGTGATGGGTAGGGAATTGTTTGACTATGCTTTCAAAGAGTATTGCAAACGATGGGCGTTTAAACATCCCACACCTGAAGATTTTTTCAGAACCATGGAAGATGCCAGTGCTGTGGATTTGGATTGGTTTTGGAGAGGTTGGTTTTATGGAACAGATCACTGCGACATGGCCATGAAAGAAATCAAAATGTTTGTGATGGATTCTGAAAACCCAACTGTTGAAAAGGCCATTGATAAGGAACGCAAAGATGCACGTCCCGCGGATATCAGTCTTAAGCGCGATAGAGAAGAGAAGTTGGTTACATTAGTAGAAGTCGATCCAGCCGCACGTGATTTCTATTATTCTTTTGATCCCCACAAAGTCACCAAAACCGATCAAAAACAGTTTGAAGAGTTCACCAAAACTTTAACACCAGAAGAGAAAGCCTTGATGGATAGTCATTCTTATTACTATCAAATTACCGTTGAGAACGTCGGAGGATTGATCATGCCTTTGATTTTCCAATTCACTTTGAAGGATGGAAGTAAGAAAGAATTCAGGATACCTGCGGAAATATGGAAAATGTCGGAACCCACAGTCACAAAGGTTTTTGTACTCCCTCAACCGGCAGTAGAAATTGCTTTAGATCCATTTTTAGAAACCGCTGATGTTGAATTAAACAACAATCATTGGCCAGCGAAAATGGTACCCAATCGTTTTGACTTATTCAAAGAAAAACGTGGGAGAGGGCAGGAAGAAAATGAGATGCAAAAGGCCAGAAGAGAAGGAAATCAATAATTGTCCAACTCTTTGGCGGTAATTTCAAGATTGACCATAAACGGGGCTGAATCCAGTCCCGTTTTTTGTTGCAGAACAAATTGATATTCTCCAAAAGTATCAAATGTCATTTTGTCTGCTAGTACAACATCAAAGTTTAAATAATCCAAAGCCTTATCTCCATTAAAAGTCCCGTCTGGATTGCGAACAATGATCTCCAACTCATGGGTAATGCTGTCACCATCTGGCTGAATCTCTATCCAAGACAAGGGTAAGTTTTCAAAAGGATAATGGACCCCGCATTGAATATCCATTGTCAAATGATAGGGCTTGTCGTTCTTCTGAATGTTCCATTGCCATTTCAGAGGCTCATTCCACATCATCTCTTTTCCAAAATCATATTCGTAATGATATGAATGGTCACCATGACAACTGAACAGAAACAATATTGAAGCAACGCAGAATAGCGTTCTATTTGATCTCATTGAATGGTATGGGTTTTTCAAAAATGAGTTTTCCTTGCGTGTTGAAATATGCCACTGAAAGCTTCCGCTCCTTCCTGCTGCCGCTTACTTGAAGCATTGCAAAATGGCGCTCGGGGACAACGGTTCCTTCCATTCTAAAGGCATTCTTCTCCTTACTCATGTCAGAAGCACCGGAAGTAAGAGGGGAAGAGGTTAGATCATACAATGTATAATCGCCATTGGTCCATTTGCTAATCTCTCCACAATGTCTATCACCGGATAAGAAAACCACGTTGTTTATTTTATTGGCTTGTAATAAATCCATGATATAATCTTTCTCTCTTGCATAATTGGCGTAGTTCTCATAAACGGGTTCTGAATTCAGAAATTGACCTCCGATACAAATCACTTTGAAACTAGCTTTAGATGACATCAGTGCATTGATTAACCAATGAATTTGTTCTTGACCCAAGATGCTTGAGCCATGTTCAACGGATAGA
>JBEISW010000021.1:0-14208 GCA_040375215.1 Crocinitomicaceae bacterium
TGTCTTTTTCCTCTTGCCTATTCTGACTCATCATAATGATGGGCGCTTGCAAAGCAGCAACGCAAGATAAAATCAGATTGAGGAAAATAAAAGGATAAGGATCAAATTGATTCTTGAACAAAAGAATAGAATTTATCACAATCCACAATCCTATGAAGAGTAAGAATGAAACAATAAAGAACCAACTTCCGCCGAAGGAAGCGACTTTATCCGATAGTTTTTGACCAAAGGTTAAATTTAAGTCTTCGTTCATTTCTAACTCATCGGAATTCAAAGTGCTTTTTTGAAGGTTGTTGGCTCCTCTTTTCCTAAGTTTATTGATCTCCTTGTATTCGGCAATCATTTTGGATGCAATATATTGTCTTCTGAATTCATTTAGTTCATCAATGGACAGGGCATCTAATTCAGAGAAATTGGGATGTTTTTTCTTAATCAATTCCAAAATGACAGAATCAATGTTTTCTGATTTGATTTGGTGGGAAATGGGAAAAGTCTGATTGGAAATAGCGCTGATAAAAGTTTTGTTGTACATTACTTTTTTCCCGAAAGTAAGCAACTATGGAGCAACGGGAAAATAAAGTTATTCATCTTCACTGCGAATAATTGGAAAATGATAGCAAGGATTGATGATTGGAAGCAGACGATGGAACTTATGAATTTTATTGATTTCGGTTATCTTTGTTTGAATGAAATTAGAAATGTACAACATGAGAAATTTGAATCTTTTCCTTTCGATTAGCTTTTATTTTCTATTGTATTTCCCCTTAAATGGTAAAGCTCAAAGTTACTTTCCTCTGAATGGACAGCCATGGGAAACGGTATCATTTGAAGACGCAGGTTGGTGTTCTGATAGTCTCAATGCTTTGATAAATTTTTTGGATGCAGAAGATAGCAAAGCTTTTATCTTATTGTATGATGGCAAGATTATCGTAGAGCATTATTTCGATTCTTTTACAGCGGATAGCTTGTGGTATTGGGCCAGTTCAGGGAAGACATTAACAGCAGCTTTGGTTGGAATTGCTGAGAGTGATAATGGTCTTATGTTACAAAATCCCACATCAAATTATTTGGGCGTGGGATGGACTTCATTGACACCTCAGCAAGAGAGTTTGATAACAGTGCGCAATCAGTTGACCATGACCACCGGTTTGGATGATGCTGTCGCAGATGATGACTGCACATTGCCCACTTGCTTGAGTTTTGTTGCTGATGCTGGGACCAGATGGGCTTATCACAATGCACCCTACACACTTTTGGATGGTGTTATAGAAAATGTTTCTGGTCTCACATTGAATCAATTCTTTGCGCAAAAGATTGGACAACCTTGTGGGATTTCAGGATTGTATTTTCCCAGTGGTCCGTTCAATCAAACATTTGTTAGTACGCCAAGAAACATGGCCAAGTTTGGACTTTTATTACAATCTCAAGGAAATTGGAATGGGACAGAAATTATCCCTAACAATTATTTCCAAACTATGATTTCGCCCTCACAAGCTATTAACCCGGCCTATGGTTATTTGACATGGTTGAATGGTAGTAATTATTTCATGATTCCTGAAACTCAAATCCAGTTTCCGGGCATGATGGCGCCCAGCGCGCCGTTAGACACCTACGCTGGACTAGGAAAGAATGGGCAGGTGGTTTGTGCTGCACCAAGCAAGAATGTTTCTTTTATTCGAATGGGCAATGGGAATAATGAATTGGTGAGTGTGACCATCTTGGAGAACATTTGGAAAAAGATGCAGTGGTTCTTTTGTTCAAATGACATTCAAGAATCTGAAGAGAATTTTGTTGTTGTAAATAACAATGGATCAAGACCTGTTGTTTCGTTTAAAACGACTTGCGATGTTTCAATTTTTGATTCAATGGGAAAGAAGGTCAATGCTGAAATTGAACAATTGCCAATTGGAGTTTACTTTTTGCATTGCTCTACAGGAAGCCACAGACAGATTATTAAAGTTCTGGTTGGTGAAAACTAGCCATTGTTTGTTTTGAGCTTGCGCTGCTGGCCATTACATTTGTTGTATGGCAAACGAACGAAATGTTACGATCGTGCCGCCTTCTAAATACACCGGAATCAAAGAGATTCCGTTGAAAGATGCGGCTTGCGGGGTTCCCGCAATTACCTCAACCATGTACCATATTTCTGAAGAATTGGGACTGTTGAAGGGAATGAAGACTTTATTGAAATTGAATCAAAAGAACGGTGTAGATTGTCCTGGATGTGCTTGGCCTGATCCTGATGATCATCGTTCAGCAATGGGAGAATATTGTGAGAACGGCGCAAAGGCCATTGCAGAGGAGGCTACAGATAAAAAGTGCACGCCAGAGTGGTTTGCTCAACATAGTGTTGAAGAGATATCCTCATGGAGTGATTTTGAGATCGGAAAGAGTGGTCGAGTTACACAACCCATGTTTCTTGCAGCAGGAGAGTTGTATTATAGGCCTATTTCATGGGAGGCGGCTTTTGAAATGATTGCTATGGAATTGAAGAGCGCAGCAAATCCACATAGAGCCGTTTTTTACACCAGCGGAAGAACGAGCAACGAGGCGGCGTATATGTATCAATTGATGGTGCGAAATTATGGAACCAATAATTTACCAGATTGCTCCAATATGTGTCATGAGAGTTCAGGTGTTGCCTTAACTGAAACCATTGGTATAGGAAAAGGCACTGTGAAGTTGGATGATATTCACCATGCCAAGTTGGTTTTGGTCATTGGTCAGAATCCTGGGACAAATCATCCTAGGATGATGAGCGCATTGTCCAAATGCAAGGGCAATGGAGGGAAGATTGTCCATATTAATCCATTACCGGAAGTTGGAACAGAGAAATTTATTGATCCTCAAAGTCCTCTCGAAATATTGAAAGGAGGAACCAAGTTGGCTGATTTGTATTTGCCCGTTAAGATTGGTGGAGATATGGCTTTGTTTCAATATGTGCAAGCCCAGCTTTTGAAGCGTTCAAAAACCAACACCAATGTTTTTGATAGGACTTTCATTGGAGACAAAACTTTAGGTTTTGAAGAATGGAGTGAATTTTATGAGCGTTGTGATATAGAACAATTGGAAGAAATTACAGGGCTCAGAAAAAGTGAAATAGATCCCTTGATTGATTTGTTGTTAAGTACAACAGAAATTATTTCTTGCTGGGCAATGGGATTAACACAACAGCGACAAGGAGTAGCTACCATTCAAGAGGTAGTAAACATTCATTTGTTACGCGGTGCCATAGGGAAGCCCAATGCGGGAGTTTGTCCCGTTCGTGGACATAGTAATGTTCAGGGAGATAGAACTATGGGTATTTATGAAAAGCCCAAGGCGGCTTTTATGGAGCGATTGGATCAATATTGGAATAAGAAATTTGTCCGTGAGGAGGGGTATGATGTTGTAGAGGCCATTGCAGCCATGGATCAGGGTGAAGTTGATGTTTTCATTGCCATGGGCGGAAATTTCATCTCAGCTACACCAGATAGTGAAAGAACAGGTAGGGCAATGCAGAAGGTTGGTTTAACTGTTCAAGTGAGCACCAAACTGAATCGGGCGCATTGTGTTACAGGACAACGTGCTTTGATTTTGCCTTGTTTGGGAAGAACTGAAAAGGATATGCAAAAAACAGGAGAGCAATTTGTCACTGTTGAAAATTCAATGGGGGTTGTGCATACATCACGAGGTGTGAATTCACCTTGTTCAAAGCACTTGAAATCAGAGCCCGCAATTGTTTCTGGAATCGCGCAAGCATTGTTTGGAAATGAAGGAGGAATGGATTGGCAAGCAATGGTGGATAATTATGATTTAGTGAGAAATCACATTGAGGGAAGTATAGCTGGATTTGATCAGTTTAATCAGAAGGTGAGAAAGCCAGAGGGATTTTATTTGCCCAATGGACCTCGGGAGGGGAATTTCACAACCCCAAGTGGCAAGGCGCATTTTTCAGTGAATGCGATGGAAGTGCAGAAAGTGGCAGAAGGCCGTTTCATCATGATGACCATTCGAAGTCATGATCAATACAATACAACCATTTACGGATTGGATGACAGATACCGCGGAATAGAAAATGAGCGTCGGGTAGTGCTCATGCATGCAGACGATATGACTGAAGCGGGATTGAGTCATCTTTCAGATGTCAATATAGTAGGATGGTACAATGATGAGCGACGTGTGGCTGAGCATTTTTTAGTCATACCTTATCCCATTGCGCGGGGTTGTGTTGCCACCTATTTTCCTGAAACCAATTGTTTGGTCCCCTTGGAGCATACAGCGCTGAAAAGCAATACGCCCGTGAGCAAATGGATAGAAGTCAGTTTTGAAAAGAATTAACCCGAGATAGTTATTGACTTTCTGATATGGAATATTAGTATTGTAGAAAGTGATTTGCTTTCTTACATTTGCGCTCAATTAACCGATAACCAAATAAAATTATCATTATGAACAATGTTTTTTATCTGATTCCTGCGGTAGGCCTTGTTGCCTTGGTGGTGATGATGATCAAGTCCGCTTGGGTGACCAAGCAAGACGCGGGAAATGACCGCATGAAAGAGATTGCAGGGTATGTAGCAGAGGGCGCAATGGCGTTTTTGAAGGCGGAGTACCGCATTTTGGCCATCTTTATGGTCATTGCAGGAATTGGTTTGGGCGTGTTGTCTCAAATGGTTCCATCTTCACACTGGTTAATCGTAGTTGCCTTTGTTGTAGGATGCGTATTCAGTGCATTGGCTGGTTTCTTTGGAATGAAGATCGCCACCAAAGCCAACGTTAGAACAACTGAAGCGGCGCGTACTTCGTTGGCTAAGGCATTGAAAGTGTCTTTCACAGGAGGAACCGTGATGGGACTTGGTGTAGCTGGATTGGCTGTATTGGGATTGGGAATGTTGTTTGTGATTTTCTTCCAGTTCTTCATGCAAGGTACATTGGAGAATGGCGGAGTAGAAACCATGACAAGGGTATTGGAAGTATTGGCTGGATTCTCAGTAGGTGCTGAAAGTATTGCATTATTTGCCCGTGTTGGGGGTGGTATCTATACCAAAGCTGCTGACGTTGGAGCTGACTTGGTGGGTAAAGTAGAAGCTGGAATTCCTGAGGATGATCCTCGTAACCCTGCAACCATTGCGGACAACGTAGGTGATAACGTAGGTGACGTTGCAGGTATGGGGGCGGATTTGTTCGGTTCTTATGTAGCCACCGTTTTGGCATCCATGGTTTTGGGTAACTATGTTATTCGTGATGTGATTGAATCTACAGGTGGTTTTGAAGGAATTCCTTTCGCAGGTATGGGCCCTATCTTATTGCCTTTGAGCATTGCAGCCGTTGGTTTGTTGGCTTCAATTGTGGCATCTTATTTTGTTCGTGTTAAAGAGAATGTATTGGCAACAACTGATACCGTTCAGAAGGCGTTGAACATGGGTAACTGGATTTCCATGATGATTTCTTTGGTAGCTTCATACTTCTTGATCAACATGATGTTGCCAGCTGAGATGACCATTTCAGTATTTAACGCTGGCGAATTCAGCAAAGCCACTACCACCAGCATGAATGTGTTTTGGGCAGTATTGGTGGGAATGTTTGTAGGGATTGCTATCTCTTATATCACTGAGTTCTACACTGGATTGGGCAAAAGACCTGTTGTTGGTATCGTTCAGAAATCTGCAACTGGTGCAGCAACCAATATCATTGCCGGTTTGGGCACAGGTATGTTGAGTACTGCAATGCCAGTTATTTTGTTTGCAGGTGCTATATGGGCTGCTTATGCTTTGGCTGGTTTCTATGGAGTGGGTATTGCTGCTTCAGCGATGATGGCCAACACGGCTATGCAGTTGGCGATTGATGCTTTTGGTCCTATCGCGGACAATGCAGGTGGTGTAGCTGAGATGAGTGAGTTGCCAGCTGATGTTCGTGAGAAGACAGATATTTTGGATTCAGTAGGCAATACAACCGCTGCTATTGGAAAAGGATTTGCCATTGCTTCTGCAGCATTAACGGCATTGGCGTTGTTTGCCGCCTATGTTACCTTCACAGGAATCAATGGTATCAACATTTTTGATGCTAAGGTTTTGGCAGCATTGTTTATCGGAGGAATGATTCCAGTAGTATTCTCTGCTTTGGCGATGAATTCTGTGGGTAAGGCAGCCATGGATATGGTGAATGAAGTACGTCGTCAGTTCAAAGAGATTCCAGGTATTATGGAGGGAACAGGACAACCTGAGTATGGTAAGTGTGTGGAGATTTCAACCAAAGCTGCTTTGCGTGAGATGTTGTTGCCAGGTGTAATTACCCTTGTTACGCCAATCATCATTGGATTGGTGATGGGAGCAGAAGCTTTGGGAGCTTATATGGCAGGTGTTACCGTGAGTGGTGTCATGTGGGCCATTTTCCAAAACAATGCAGGTGGCGCTTGGGACAATGCCAAGAAGTCTTTTGAAAAAGGTGTTGAGATCAATGGTGAGATGTTCTACAAGAAATCGGAGCCACACAAGGCTGCTGTTGTTGGAGATACCGTTGGAGATCCATTCAAGGATACTTCAGGACCATCTATGAACATCTTAATCAAGTTGTCTTGTTTGGTGGGATTGACTTTGGCTCCGCTATTGAATGATGGACACGGTGCTGCTGAGAAAATGGAGAAATGTCACGGACATGAAATGACGATGGATTGTCATGGTGGTGGACATGGCGATTGTTGCAGTGCTGAAAAATCAAGCTGCACACATGAAGGACACACTTGTACTTCAGCCGATTCTTTGGCTGGACATTGCAAGTCTGAGGGATCTTGCTGCAAAGGAGAATCTTCAAAGTGTGAGGGCAAAGAGATGGAAGGATGCGAGAAGAAAGATTGCTGTAAAAAGTAAAACCTTTCGTAAATTCAGATATACTCTGATAATACCTTATAGGATAAAGATAAAAGGCCGTTTTTACGGCCTTTTTCGCGTTTTAACAAATGAGATGTTTGATGTTGATAAGTTAAAATACCTTTAAAACAAGAACTTTTTTTGTCTGCTAGATTTGACGTTGAACAAATTGTTTTTTAGACGACGATTATGAATAAACTCAGATTTTTTAGCAAGTGCGTGATTTTGATTGTGATAACCCATTGGGCCAGCATAATCTCGTATGGTCAAGTTGCATCAAGTATTGAATTAACAGGAACAAATTCCTCCTTAAGTGCAATTTACAACGTTGAGACCATAGTGGATCCCAACTTAGTTATTACAGCTAATGGTACCATCAGTGGATTCAGGGTTCAAATCAGTCAGTCCTATTCTACAGGTGATATCCTCACATATACAGGTACTTTACCTGCTGGTATCTCACAATCTTGGAGTGCTACCACGGGTGTGTTGAGTTTTAGTGGGTCAGGAACTGCTCAGCAGTGGCAAGATATATTGAGGGTCGTCAAATTCAAGTCGACGAGTTCAGTTTGTTATCCAACTGCACGCTCCATAACCTTTACAGCGGGTACTGTATATTATAATCCGTTGACAGGTCACTTCTATGAGTATGTAGTTTTATCGCCTGCACAAGGCTGGGCTTTTTCTAAAACCAATTCAGAGACTCGTTCATATTTTGGTCGCATTGGTTACTTGGCAACATTCAGTTCCGCAGCAGAGAATAATTTTGTTTGGAAAATTATGGCCAACGATGGTTGGTTTGGGGCAAGTGATGATTTTTCATATATGAACACAGCGCTTGGAACCAATACTTATGCGAACCAAGGGGCGGCCGAGAACAAATGGAGTTGGGTTTGTGGTCCAGAAGCCGGAACACAATTTTCTAATGGATCCGCTTCATTTAACGGGCGATATGCCAATTGGAATGGTGGAGAGCCCAATAATAGTGGTGGAGAGCATTATGGACAGTTTTATTCAGGCTCTCAAGGAAGATGGAATGATTTACGAAGCACCCACACCCTTGGAGGTTATCTCTGTGAATTTGGTGGTATGCCCAACGATAATACGGATTACACACCATTTGTCACAAGGGGTATAACAGTTTCAGGATCGTCCACAGGTACTATTACAGGTGGTGGTGTGAATGTTTGTACGGGATCCAATTCGACAACATTGAGTTTAACCAACTTTACCGGAACCGTTGTAAGATGGGAGTCTTCACCCGATAATTTTTTGGCAACAACCAATAATATTACCAGCACTTCTACTTCGTATGTAGTTTCCAACATAACACAAACGACCTACTATCGTGCGGTGGTTAATTCAACCAGTCCCAATGTATGCAATGGACAAGTAACTTCTAGTGTGCCCATTTATGTGACGCCAACCATTGCAGGTAATATTACGGCAGTGAATAATACAATATGCGCGGGTGGTGATGTGGAGTTGACTTTATCAGGAAATCAGGGGAACGTAAATAAATGGCAGTGGTCATCCAATAGCGGATCTACTTGGACAGATGTTGCGAATACAACAACTTTTTTAACCCAAACAATTGCCAGTGCCGGGACTTATTTGTTTAGAGCTGAAGTTCAAACTCCTGGATGCGGAGCAGCAGTTAATACAGCGAATAAAACAATCACTGTTATTTCAGGCACACCTCCAGATGGTGGAACGGTGAGCAATGCTCCTTTTTGTGGTGGAAGCAATAGTGGCACTTTGAATTTGACAGGTCATTCAGGAACAATAAGCACTTGGCAACGTTCAACGGATGGAGGTATTGTTTGGTCTGATATTGCATCAACAGCGGGATTGACATCTTACGGATTCTCTGGTATTTCTGCTACAACGTTGTATCGTGTAAAAGTCACCAATGGATCTTGTGGAACGGCATATAGTTCAGTGGGTGCTGTGACCATTTACACGGCATCTGTCGCCGGAACTGCCTCAGGTACCCAGAATGTTTGCGGAGGAAGCGGAATTGCCAACATTTCTTTGTCTGGAAATACGGGTACCATCCAATGGACTTCTTCAACCGACAACTCGACATTCTCCAATATAAGCGGAGCAACAGCCAGTCCTTTGACACAATCCAATCTTTCAGAATTGATATCTCAGACCATGTATTACCGTGCAACGGTTACCAATGGGTCATGTGCTTCTGCTAATAGCAATACCATAACGGTCACTTTCGTTGCACCTACTACTTATTACCAAGACAGCGATGCTGATGGTTATGGAAAGGATAATGTAACGCAATCTGTTTGTACGGGACAACCCGCAGGATACACTACGCAGGGTGGTGATTGTAATGACTTAAATGCAGCCATAAAGCCATCGGCCAGTGAGACTTGCAACCTTATCGATGATAACTGCAATGGTTCAACAGACGAAGGAGTTCAAACCACGTTCTATGTGGATTTTGATGGAGACGGATATGGTAACCCTGCGGTGCCTGTTTTGGCTTGTACTCAACCCACAGGTTATGTCAATAACAATGGTGACTTTAATGACAACGATCCAAATGCATACAATGGAGCACCTGAATTGTGCGATGGAATAGACAATGATGGTGATGCATTAATCGATGAGGGTGTTCAGAATACTTATTTCGCAGACTCGGATGGAGACGGATATGGAGATATCAACGTTCCTGGTTTAGCTTGTTCTCAACCTTTGAATTATGTAACCAACAATACGGATTGCAATGATCTGAATGTTACGATTTTTCCTCTCGCTAGTGAGACTTGTAATGGGGTGGATGATGATTGTGATTCAAGCATTGATGAGGGAGTTAAGACAACCTATTATGCAGATGCCGATGGCGATACCTACGGAAATCCCAATGCTACAACTTTGGCTTGCTCCATGCCAACGGGATATGTGGTTAATTCTTCGGATTGCAATGATGCCAATGCCAATGTGAATCTTTCAGCAACAGAAGTTTGTAACACCATCGATGATGATTGCGATAATGCGGTTGATGAAGGTGTGCAGAATACTTATTATTTGGATGCTGATGGTGACGGTTTTGGAATAGGAACCACCACGACTTTGGCTTGCACTGTGCCTGCAAATTATTCTACCAATTCATCGGATTGCGACGATACAGACAATAATGTTAATCCTGGAGCGAATGAAATATGCAATTACATCGATGATAATTGTATCGACGGTGTTGACGAGAACGTTACTACCACTTACTATGAAGATGCGGATGGAGATGGTTATGGCATTGCTGACGAGACCATCCAAGAATGTGGTTTGATGGTTGGTTATGCTGAAGTTTCCGGAGATTGCGATGACAGCAACGTCAATGTAAATCCAAGTGAAACGGAGATTTGCAATACGATAGATGACGATTGTGACGAAGAAATAGATGAATTTGTTACTTCTACCTTTTACGCGGATACAGACAATGATGGTTTTGGAAACCCAGGTGTTTCGACTTTGGCTTGCTCAACTCCTGTTGGATATGTTTCGAATAACGATGACTGTGATGATGCTGTTGTGACCTATTTGGATAATGATGGCGATGGTTTTGGTTCAGCCACTGTTGTTGCATGTGGTGAGTCTAATAATACAGACTGCAATGATAACAATGCAACATTAACGACAATCAGCGCAGAAGTTTGTAACAACTTCGATGACGACTGTGATGGTTCAGTGGATGATGGTTTGACTTTCATCAACTATTATGTGGATAACGATGGAGATGGCTACGGCGCCGGTGCAGCTAGCAACTTGTGTTCTAACCCTGGTGCTGGCTATGTAACGAACAACACTGATTGTAACGACAACAATGCGACTCTGAATTCGATCAGCGCAGAGGTTTGTAACAACTTCGATGACGACTGCGATGGATCAGTGGATGATGGTTTGACTTTCATCAACTATTATGTAGACAATGATGGTGATGGCTACGGTGCTGGTACAGCAAGTAACTTGTGTTCCAATCCTGGAGCTGGCTATGTAACGAACAATACCGATTGTAACGACAACAATGCTACATTGAATGCAATCACCGTTGAAGTATGTAACAACTTCGATGACGACTGTGATGGAGCAGCCGACGATGGTTTGACTTTCGTGAACTACTATGTAGATACCGATGGTGACGGATATGGCGCAGGCGCTGCGAGCAACCTTTGCTCAAACCCAGGTGCTGGATATGTAACGAACAACACCGACTGTAACAACAACAACGCAACCGTTCATGCTATCACCGTTGAGGTATGTAACAACTTCGATGACGACTGTGATGGAACCGCCGACGATGGATTGACCTTCGTGAACTATTATGTGGATACTGATGGTGACGGATATGGCGCTGGCGCTGCGAGCAACTTGTGTTCAAATCCTGGTGCTGGTTATGTCACCAACAACACAGATTGTAACGACAACAACGCTACGGTTCATACGATCACCGTTGAGGTTTGTAACAACTTCGATGATGACTGTGATGGTTCAGTGGATGATGGATTGACTTTCATCAACTATTATGTGGATAACGATGGAGATGGATACGGTGCAGGTGTAGCGAGCAACTTGTGTTCAAATCCTGGAGCTGGTTATGTAACGAACAACACCGACTGTAATAACAACAACGCTACAGTTCATACGATCACCGTTGAAGTATGTAACAACTTCGATGACGACTGTGATGGTTCAGTAGATGATGGATTGACTTTCGTGAACTACTATGTCGATACTGACGGTGATGGATACGGCGCAGGAGTTGCGAGCAACTTGTGTTCAAACCCTGGAGCTGGTTATGTAACGAACAACACCGACTGTAATAACAACAACGCTACAGTTCATACGATCACCGTTGAAGTTTGTAACAACTTCGATGACGACTGTGATGGACCAGCTGATGATGGATTGACTTTCGTGAATTAATATGTAGATACCGATGGTGACGGATATGGCGCAGGAGCAGCGAGCAATCTTTGCTCGAACCCTGGAGCTGGTTATGTAACGAACAACACGGACTGTAACAACAACAATGCAACGGTTCATACAATCACCACTGAAGTATGTAACAACTTCGATGATGACTGTGATGGAACAGCTGACGATGGATTGACTTTCGTGAATTACTATGTAGATACCGATGGTGACGGATACGGCGCAGGAGCAGCAAGCAACTTGTGTTCAAACCCTGGAGCTGGCTATGTAACGAATAATACCGATTGTGATAACTCAACTTCAACAACTTATCCTGGGGCAAATGAACTTTGCAATGGGATTGATGATGATTGCGATTCTTTTGTTGACGATAATATAGTTTTTGTGAACTATTATGCGGATGCTGATGGTGATGGCTACGGTGCTGGTACAGCAAGTAACTTGTGTTCAAATCCTGGAGCTGGTTATGTAACGAACAACACCGATTGCAACGACAACAACGCTACTTTGAATTCCATCACCGTTGAGGTTTGTAACAACTTCGATGACGATTGTGATGGTTCAGTGGATGATGGATTGACTTTCGTGAATTACTATGTAGATACCGATGGTGACGGATATGGCGCAGGAGCAGCAAGCAACTTGTGTTCAAACCCTGGAGCAGGATACGTAACGAACAACACCGACTGTAACAACAACAACGCTTCAGTTCATACGATCACCGTGGAAGTATGTAATAACTTCGATGATGACTGTGATGGAACAGCAGATGATGGATTGACTTTCGTGAATTATTATGTAGACAATGATGGTGACGGTTACGGTGCCGGTTCAGCGAGCAATTTGTGTTCAAATCCTGGAGCTGGTTATGTAACGAACAACACCGATTGCAATGACAACAACGCTACTTTGAATTCAATCAACGCTGAGGTTTGTAACAACTTCGATGACGACTGTGATGGTTCAGTAGATGATGGATTGACTTTCGTGAATTACTATGTGGACAACGATGGTGATGGATACGGTGCAGGAGTAGCGAGCAACTTGTGTTCTAATCCTGGTGCTGGCTATGTAACGAACAACACTGATTGTAACGACAACAATGCGACTTTGAATTCGATCAGCGCAGAGGTTTGTAACAACTTCGATGATGACTGTGATGGTTCAGTGGATGATGGATTGACTTTCGTGAATTACTATGTGGACAACGATGGTGATGGATACGGTGCAGGAGCGGCAAGTAACTTATGTTCTAATCCTGGCGCGGGATACGTAACCAATAATACTGACTGTAATGACAGCAACGCTGAGTTGAATTCCATTACTCCTGAAGTATGTAATAACTTTGATGACGACTGTGATGGTTCAGTGGATGATGGATTGACTTTTGTAAACTATTATGCTGACAACGATGGTGATGGCTTCGGAACTGGCGCAGCGATTAATTTATGCGCTGACCCTGGGGTTGGATTTACAACAGACAATACGGATTGTGATGATGCTGTATCCACAACATATCCAGGAGCATCAGAAGCTTGTAACGAAGTGGACGACGATTGCAATGGAGTAGTAGACAATGATATTGTATTTACAGACTACTTCGCCGACACTGATGGTGATGGCTATGGAGCAGGTGTTGCAACCAGTTCTTGCTCGGATTTGGGTGCTGGTTACGTCACAGACAATACCGATTGTAACGATACGGACAATAATATCTATCCAACGGCAACAGAAATCTGCAATTATATCGATGACAACTGCGATGGAAGTACCGATGAAGGTGTTACCACAACATACTATGCAGATGCAGATGGCGATGGATATGGTGATGTGAGCAATACCATTCTAGAATGTGGATTGATGGTAGGGTATTCAGAGAATGGATTGGATTGCAATGATGCTAATTCAGACATCAATCCAAGTGTATCTGAAATATGCAACACCATTGATGACAACTGTGATGGTGAGGTGGATGAGTTTGTTACCACTGCTTACTATGCAGACAATGATGGCGACGGATTTGGATCAGCAGACAATACGATCGACGCTTGCACACAACCATCAGGTTATGTAAGCAATTCAGATGATTGTGATGACAATGCATTGACCTATGAAGATGTTGACGGCGATGGATATGGAAATACCAATTTGGTTTCTTGCGGAGTTTTAACTTCAGATGATTGCGATGATGCAGTTGCTACAACTTATCCAGCAGCGTCAGAAGCTTGTAATGAAGTGGACGACGATTGCAATGGAGTAGTCGACAATGATATTGTATTTACTGACTACTTCGCTGACACTGATGGTGATGGCTATGGAGCAGGAGTTGCAACGAGTTCTTGCTCGGATTTGGGTGCTGGTTACGTCACAGACAATACCGATTGTAACGATACGGACAATAATATCTATCCAA
>JBEISW010000352.1:0-1991 GCA_040375215.1 Crocinitomicaceae bacterium
ACAATAACACAAATGCAATCATCCGTTTCCAATGGACTGATGCTGGTTCTTGGGCTTCTGGTTTTGCAGTGGATAATGTTATTGTTCAATCTGCTTTGGACTATGATATGATTATGGCTAAAACCATTGCTTCTGACTGGAACAATGCCACATTTGGTCTAGGTTTCTGGGAATACTCTCAGATTCCTGTTACTCAAGTTAGCCCTATCCGTGCTACTTCTGTTGTTTACAATGGTGGTTTCTACGATCAAACTGATGTTTCAGTAAACTATGAAATCAGTTTCAACGGTACTGCGCAAGCTTCTTTTACTTCTGATGTATTGAATGTTGTTTCTTTGAATAAAGACACCGTGTCAGGAGTTTCTGCTTGGACTCCAAGTGCTGTAGGTATTGTCTCTATAGCTTCAAGTGTTGTTTCTTCAAGTGGGGATGACAACATGGGTAACAACATGGGTTCTGCACAAATTGAAATAACCAATGATGTTTATGCACGTGATTTGGGAGCTGCTCAATCTTTTGTAGGTCCTGGTACAGCATATGAGTTTGGAAACCTCTTTGATATTTATGCCAATGATCAAATAGGAGCTATAGATGTTGCAGTGAATTTTGCAGCATCTGATGAGGGGGCTTTGATTCAAGGTAAATTATATGAGTTCACTGGATTAGACGATGTAACTGGTGAGCCAATGTTGACTGACTTGGGTATTTCTACCATCGAGTATGCGGTAACCGCTGCTGATAACAATGCTGCTGGTGATGCTAACTTTATTCACTTGAGCTTCACTGAGCCAATTGCTTTAGAAGCTGGTAAAGTATACATGGCTACTATGATTTCTGACGGAGCTATTCGCACCCCTGTGTCTGGAAACAATGATTGGTCGGTGTCTTGGTTGCATGATGGTACTTGGGGAGCAACAGGAGGCATTCCAATGATTCGATTGAATTTTGATGAGACTTTGGCACAGTCATTAGGTTGCACTGACCCGGTTGCGTGTAATTTTAATCCAGCCGCCAATACCAATGATGGTTCCTGTATTTATGCCATTACAGAGGTGTGTGATGGACAAGACAATGATTGCAACGGAATCATTGATGATGGTTTGCCATACCAAAATTGGTATTTCGATTATGATGCGGATGGCTTAGGGAGCTCTACTGAATTTTATTTTGGGTGCTCCGCTCAGGAAGGATATGTTGCGATTTCTGGTGATTGCGATGATTTTAATTTCTTGATATTGGGAGGTTCTGCCGAAATTTGTGATGAGCTAGACAATGATTGTGACGGTCTAATTGACGATGAGATATCCATGTTTTATTATTTTGACGGAGATAATGATGGTTATGGAATCAACCAGAACTCAATCTATACTTGCAATCCATCAGCCCAATACGTTACCAATACAAATGATTGCAATGATCAAAATACAATGATAAATCCCGGATTTCCAGAGATTTGTGATGGCATAGATAATAACTGTAACGGACAAGCAGATGATGGAATACCCACAATAACCTTCTATCCGGACCTTGATACGGATGGATATGGAAGTTCCGTTGATAGCACCATCAGTTGTCTTACAGCAATTCCTGGATATGTTGCGGTTTCGGGAGACTGTAATGATACACTAAGCGCTGCCAACCCAATGGCGGTTGAAATAGATGACAACAACATAGATGAAAATTGTGATGGAATATTGGGTGTTAGTACCAAAGTTGATGAAGAAGCACACAGAAGTTTATTGATATATCCCAATCCCGGCAAAGATTATGTTCTTTTACAAGGATTATTGGATTACTCAACCATACATATTTTGGATATAACAGGTAAAGAAGTGATGCTAATCAACAATTGTATCTCAGGACAGACAATCAATATTGGAGAATTGTCATCAGGACTATACACTTTATGGATAAGCACAGGTCAACGAGTAGATCACATAAAGTTGGAGATTCAGCATTAATTCTTAAGGATATTTCTTTAAAAAGCCGCA
>JBEISW010000368.1:0-1670 GCA_040375215.1 Crocinitomicaceae bacterium
GTGCTTATTATTTTCCCTTGGTATCAAGACGAAGCGAAGAAAGAGCGATTAAACAACGTGGTGTGAGTGTTATTATTTGCGCGAGAAATGAGGAGAAGAACCTCATGATGAATGTTCCCAAAATCATGGAGCAAGATTACCCCAATTTTGAATTGATCGTAGTTAATGATTCCAGTTATGATGACACGGCAGATATCTTAAAAGCCTTGTCTATCAATTATCCCAATATGCATGTCATTCACATTGATGAAGACAAGCAGAATATGCAAGGCAAAAAGTTTGCTTTGACATTGGGGATTAAGGCCGCAAAAAATGATATCGTTCTTTTATCGGATGCAGATTGCTACCCAAGAAGCAATCAATGGATCAGTGAAATGGCATCGGCCTATAAGAACGACAGTAAGGTTGTGTTGGGTTATTCACCTTTTGTGAAGTACAAAGGATGGTTCAACAAGTTGGTTAGATTGGATAACACCATGGTGGCAATGACCTATTTGGGTATGGCCAAAGCTGGTAAGCCATATATGGGCGTTGGTCGTAATTTGTCTTATTACGCAGATCTGTTTTTTAAGGTAGGTGGTTTTAAATCCAATTATTCGATTTTGTCTGGCGATGACGATTTGTTGATCAATCAAATTGCCAATAAGCAAAATACAGCGGTCATTTTTTCGAAAGATGCGCAAACCATTTCTGAGCCAAAAAGGAATTTTAACGATTGGAAAATCCAGAAAAGACGTCACTTTACAACATCTCCCATGTACAAATCATCAGACAAAAGGAGGTTGTTGATGTTGCCCCTCAGTTGGTTTGCTTTGAATGCTTTGTGCGTTTCAATAGTCTTATTGCAGCCCATTATGTATCCAGTATTGTCTTTCATTTTATTGCGCTGGATATGGATCGTTATAGGTACCTATCGCTTTTTAAAATCTGCGCAACAACCAGTAGATATAGCTTTTTTGGCTCCTATCATAGAGATTCAAATTCAAGTGTTGCACGTTTGGTTCTATTTTACAAACCTCATTAGAAAACCCCAGAAATGGAATTGATTGCGCATTTATCCTCAAAGGCTCAAGAAGATTTTCACTGGGTCCAAAAAGCCAAGGCCAATGATCAACAGGCTTTTTCTTTTTTAATGTCACGTTATAAGGACTCCTTATACTATACGGTATTTAAAATGGTGCGGAACCCTGAAGATGCAGAGGATCTAACCATTGAAGCGTTCAGTAAAGCATTTGCTAAACTAGATGCCTATACGCCCCAATTTGCTTTTTCCACTTGGTTGTTTAAAATAGCATCCAATCATTGCATTGATTTTTTAAGAAAAAAGCGCATTAAGGCCATCAGTATTCATCAAGTTTCTAAAGGAGAAGATGGAGAATCTTATGAAATTCCCGTGAAGGATTTGGAGCTAAATCCTGCGGAGAGAATGCAGAAGAATGAGCTCATTCAGCAAATCAGAGGTGTTGTAGAACAGCTTAAACCGCGCTATAAACGCATGATTGAATTGCGTTACTTTGAAGAGAAATCCTATGAGGAGATCGCAGAGGAAATGGATTTGCCTTTGGGAACAGTGAAAGCTCAATTGTTCAGAGCGAGAGATTTGCTTCAAGAAATTATGAAACGATGAGTGAAAATTTGTTCCTTAAGTATTGGCCTGAGTTAAGTGATAA
>JBEISW010000053.1:0-10585 GCA_040375215.1 Crocinitomicaceae bacterium
CTGCTTTGGATGTACTGGAAAAAAAGAACTTAACACCTATTACTGCAGACAACCCCAATGGTGATATTGCCCTCATGGCCAGTGGAACCATCACTGATGCTGCAGGCAGAACGCTATCTGGACAAACTGCCGCTGCATTTGCTATTTCGCTTTCACACTTGCCGTTGTTTAGTATTGGATTCAACTGCGCATTGGGAGCGGATCAATTGCTGCCTCATGTCAAGGAATTGAAAAAACACACCAAAGCTTTTATCAGCGCTTATCCCAATGCAGGACTTCCCAATGCTTTGGGGCAATATGACGAAACGCCTGAAATCATGGCTCAAAAAATTACCGCATTCCTCGAAGAAAATGGGGTTCAAATTATTGGAGGATGCTGCGGTACAACACCCGACCATATTTGCGCCATTCATCACTTGGTTGAACATCAAAACACTGCATCATGAACAATGAAATAAAACTCATTCTATCCGGCCTAGAGCCTCTCATTGTCCGCACTGATTCCAACTTTGTGAATGTGGGAGAACGTACGAATGTGACCGGTTCAAAAGTTTTTCTTCGTTGTATTCAAGAACAACGTTGGGATGATGCATTGGCCATAGCCAGAGAGCAAATTGAAAATGGAGCGCAAATCATCGACATCAACATGGATGAAGCGATGATTGATGGGGTGCAGGCCATGACACATTTTCTGAACTTGATTGCTACAGAACCAGATATCTCACGCGTGCCCATCATGATTGACTCTTCTGATTGGAAAGTCATTGAAGCAGGCTTACAGTGTGTTCAAGGAAAATGTGTGGTCAATTCCATCAGTCTAAAAGATGGAGAAGCTTCCTTCCTTCAAAAAGCCAAGCAAATCAAAAAATATGGCGCTGCCGTCATTATCATGGCCTTTGATGAAAATGGACAAGCAGACTCCTTAGAACGTCGAATTGAAATATGTTCTAGAGCATATAGGATACTGACCAATCAAGCAGGCTATACTCCACAAGACATCATTTTTGATCCCAATATCTTTCCGATAGGGACTGGTATGGAAGAGCACCGGAGAAACGCGTTGGACTTTATCCAAGCCACCCATTGGATCAAAAATAATCTTCCCGGCGCTTTGGTCTCCGGTGGTGTGAGCAATGTCTCTTTCTCTTTCCGCGGTAACAATACCGTCCGAGAAGCCATACACAGTGTTTTTCTGTATCATGCCGTAAAAAACGGAATGGATATGGGGATTGTCAATCCAACTCAATTGGTTATATATGACAACATTGAAAAAAACCTTTTGGAACATGTTGAGGATCTTGTGCTCGACAGACGCGCAGACGCCACAGAGAGATTATTGAAACTAGCAGAAGAAATTAAGCCCTCTGCTCAAAAAGAAGTTACGGTCATTGATCGCTCCACAATTCCACTTGAAGAGAGATTAGCAGACGCATTGATTAAAGGTATTCCCACACACATTGCGGAAGACATCAATGAAGCAATACAAAAGTATCCATCTCCATTGGCCATCATTGAAGGACCGCTAATGGCGGGGATGAACATAGTGGGTGAATATTTTGGAAGTGGTAAAATGTTCTTACCCCAAGTAGTGAAGTCTGCCCGTGTCATGAAACAGGCGGTGGCGATTTTGGAACCCCTCTTATTGGAACAAAAGAACAATGGAGAATCGACAGCAAAGAAAAAAATCCTGTTGGCTACAGTAAAAGGCGATGTGCATGATATTGGCAAAAACATTGTTGGTGTCGTTTTGGCCTGTAATGGATACGATGTGATTGACATGGGTGTTATGGTTCCCAATGAGCAAATCATCGCAAGAGCCAAAACTGAGCAAGTAGATGTGATAGGATTAAGTGGACTCATTACACCATCACTAGAAATCATGACCGAAATGGCGAAATTATTGACCCAAGAAGGGCTCAACATTCCGCTTTTGATTGGGGGTGCAACAACATCGCTGGTTCATACCGCAGTGAAGATTGACCCTCATTACAATGGACCCATCAAGTATGTTCGTGATGCTGGAACTGCTGCGCAAGACCTAAGTCATTTGCTTTCTGATCAAAAAGAACATTTTGTATTAGAAACCAAATCGGAGTATCAAAGAGTACGAGAAAATTACGCCAAGAGCTTAATCAAAAACCCATTGCTTAGCATTGAGGAATCGCGCAAACTTGGATTACAAGTAGCACCTGCCATATACAAACCCAATACTTTGGGTCAACAAACCATTGATGTCAACATATCATCCATTCTGCCATTTATCGACTGGACACCGTTCTTTCAAACATGGCAATTGGCAGGGCCTTACCCTCAAATTTTGGAAGACGAAATTGTCGGTGTTGAGGCCAAAAAACTTTTCGCAGACGCTCAAAATCTGATTGCCGAAATTGTAGCAAACAACAAATTAAAAATCAAAGCTACTTGGTCCCTTTTTCCAGTATTCAAAGATGGGGATGACATCGTATTGCAGGAAGAATCACATATCAGATTCCATACTTTAAGACAACAACAGGACAAAAAAGGAAGAAACCCCAATCTGGCTTTGTCTGATTTTATTTCTTCTGATACAGCTACGGAACCAGATTACATGGGTTGCTTTGCTGTAAATGCGGGTATTGGTGTAGAAGAATGGTTGCTTGAAATTAAATCTGAACAAAACGATTATTTAGAAATTCTTATCAAGGCCATCGCGGACAGATTTGCGGAAGCCTCAACTGAGTATCTGCATCAACAAATCAGAGAAATCCATTGGGGATATGCGCCCAATGAAAATTTAAGCAATGAGGAATTGATCAAAGAAAAGTACCAAGGAATTAGACCAGCACCTGGATATCCTGCGTGTCCTGACCACTTGGAGAAAAAAACAATTTGGCAAATACTACAACCTCAAAAAGCAATAGGACTTCAATTGACAGATAGTTTGGCCATGTATCCTACTGCTGCGGTGAGCGGTTACTTTTTCTCACATCCAGAAAGTCAATACTTTGGAATTACCCAATTGGGAAGAGATCAAGTACAAGATTATGCGCAACGCAAAGGCATTGCCTTTGAAGAAGCCCAAAGGTGGTTAGGTCATTTGATGGTCAGTTAAACAATAAAAAAACAAGCACATGAAAGTAACGGAACATATAGCAAAAGCAAAGGATACCCTTTTCAGCTTTGAAATTTTACCTCCTCTGAAAGGAAATACCATAGACAGCATCTGCGAAACAATGGATGTTTTGATGGACTTTAACCCAGCCTTTGTGGATGTCACCTACCACAGGGAGGAATTTGTATACCAAGATCAAGGGGATGGATTGCTTCGAAAAAAAATAACCCGCAAAAGACCAGGCACCGTAGGAATTTGCGCTGCATTGGGCGCGAAATATAAAATAGATACCATACCGCACATCATCTGCGGGGGCTTCACGGCTGAGGAAACGGAGGATGCTTTGATTGACCTGCAGTTCCTTGGAATTGACAATGTATTGGCCCTCCGCGGCGACCCCATCAAAAGTCAACCCGATTTCAGAGCCGAACCAGGAGGACATGCATTTGCTTCAGAATTGGTTCAGCAAATTGATAAAATGAATCACGGTATTTACCTTGATCCAGAACTAAAGAACACCGAAAAAACCAATTTTTGCATTGGAGTAGCTGGGTATCCAGAAAAACACTTTGAAGCCCCTAACCTCAACACAGACTTATTGTATTTGAAACAAAAAGTTGATGCAGGAGCGGATTACATCGTTACCCAAATGTTCTTTGACAATCAAGCTTTTTTTGATTTCAAAGACAAGTGTATTCAAGCAGGAATCCACGTGCCCATCATCCCAGGAATTAAGCCATTGGTGAACAAAAAACAATTGGTGGGAATTCCCAAACATTTTTTCATCAATCTACCCGACGCTTTGGTAGATGCGGTGATGAAAGCCAAGGATGATAAAGAGGTTAAAAACATTGGAATAGAATGGTGCATTGCGCAGTGCAAAGAACTGAAGGCAGCCAAAGTTCCCGTTCTTCACTTCTATACCATGGGAAAATCAGCGGATACCGCTCGCATTGCAAAAGAAGTTTGGTAAACGTTTTTGTTTAACCAACATCCTCTTAAAATTGCGTCATGGAAATGTGGAAGACTTTTACGGAAGAGGAAAAGGATCGCATCATACAGATGGCCTGGGAAGACCGCACCTCGTTTGAATCTATTCAATTCCAGTTTGGTTTGTCTGAAGCCCAAGTTATTGATTTCATGCGCGGTCACTCGCTGAAATCAAGCTTTAAAATGTGGCGGAAAAGAATGAATGGACGTGTTACCAAACACCATCAAAAGATGGGAGTTGGATCACCCGATCGATTCAAATGCAACAGACAAAGGAGCATCGCCAACAATAAAATTTCGAAGCGATAACCCCGCTAGTATTTGATTTTATTCCTCAATTTAGAGGGCAAGTACTGAATGGGGTTCATCATCGGTGAACCCATCCAATTTGGCATTTTGAACAAAATGACAATATAAGTCAACATCACCATCACCAACGTCACAACTACTTCCAACAAGGATGACTCGCCATCAAACAGAAACCACTTTACCAGAACGGTGTCTACCAAAACAATGAATCCGATGCGCCAACCGTTCCATGTGATCAACAACAATTGAGCAAGACTACCACCAATCAATTGTTGCCCCTTCCAAGCGCCCATTACAAAGTGAACCGCTGTTGAAATAGCAATACCCAAAGCAACCCATTGAATGCCCCATAACGCACCGATCAGGCAAGCAGCAATCATCATCACGACATAAAACGCCTTGATCCAACTTGCTGCAAACGTGGCATCAATGGCGCGCAACAATGCATCGCTCACCCTGTTTAATGTTCTGAAAACCACAGCAACAAATAAAAACTGTAGGATGATTCCCGCTCCTTGGTATTGATTTCCAAGATAAAAAGTCATCAGCCATTCAGCGTGAAGAATAACCCAAATCGATGTTGGAATCACAGCAATGGATAGTACGTTAGTTGTAATCAATACCAATTTTCTTAATCGATCGAGTTCATCTTGCATCTTGGACATTCCACTAAACAAGACATTATCACTCAACTTGGCCATGATGGTAATGGGCAAAGAAACCACGTAAGCACTTCTTTCATACCAACCCGCAAAGTTCATTTGACCGGAAGGCAACAACAGGGGAACCATTGTTACATCCACCTTGGTAGCCGCATAATTCAGCGCATTGAACAAAGTGCTGCCTGTTCCGTATCGCAATAACTCCTTAATCCCCTTGCGCGTTCCTTTCCAACTGACACGCACAGGTTCCAAAATCCAGTATCCCAAGGTCATGATAACATTCTGGGAAAAAAGTGCCCATACGTAAGCCCAAACACCCCAACCCAAATAGGCCAGCGATAATCCAACCACCAAATTTCCCAAAACCACACTCCACATGCTCGCCTTAAAAAAAGACTTAAAAGACATTTGCTTCATCATAAAACTCCGGGGAACCACACCCAAAGCTGAAATAATAAATGCAGTAGAAACAACTTGAGTGATTGGAACCAAATTTGGCATTTGATACAACTGACCTATCCAAGGTGCTAAAAAAACAAACAACAAAGTGAAAGACAAACCCAACCCTACAGCCGTCCAAAAGGCGCCATTGACATGATCCTGATTCACCGTTTTGCGCTGAATCAAAGCCGGACCAATCCCTACCTGAGAAAAAATCTCGGCAAAACCCATTAAGCTCAAGACAATACCCATCATAGCAAAATCAGCTGGTGCAATCCAACGCGCCATGATAGCGGTGTATACCAATTGAATTACAACCTGCAACACTACTGTTAAGGTGTTCCATGAAAGTCCAGAAATAATCGCCTTGCGTTCTGACATGTTGCTAAGTTATCGTTGCTTGATGAATCGACATGGATAATATTGATTGCCTTTCAACAACCTGATGGTGTAAACTCCCGGAGCTAAGGCGGACACATCGTATGTCAACTGCTTACCCCATGACCGGCCCTTATCCAACATCAAACCTTTGTCATCAAAAATTTCAAATCGCCATGCAATGTGAATGGAACCCAATTCAATGTTCAACAAGTCAGAAACAGGATTGGGATAAATGAAAGGAGCTTGATCAAATTTGACTACTTCATCTAAATTGGTCACCCATGACGTAATTGACCATCCGCGGTGAAAGGCTGCAGATACTGCAACAATTCCATTGAAAAATTCATTGGTAAAAAAGAAATCACCGTGGCCATTTGACGCCACAGCTTCAACCTGATGCAATCCCATCCCAAGCACAATCTTCCGTTTGTTTCCATTAAAGAAATACCCATCGCCGTAGTCAAACAGCAAGAGCGCAAAAGGCATTAACAAATTGCTATAACCACACAGAACTACTTTCTGTTTCAAATCATCCCAAGTAGCTCCCGTAATCAAACCTTGGACATTGTATTCTTCTCGTTTTTGTGCTACATGCTCCCCCATCTCAATCGGAAGAGCATACCGCTTGGTTTGCATCGAAATCCAACATTTGGAGAAAATAAAAATACTGTCTTGCGTCAATAGAAATGCTTCAGCGTCAAAATCGTTATTGTTCAAGTTGGGAGTCCAATCCGTTTGATCTTCATATGAAAAAGAAATTGTATCCACAACGGACAAATCTCCTGAAGCAAAAGTGTTGTAAGGAATAACAAAAAACTTTAGATCAGTCCTGCTTCCCTGATTGTTTCCAATATCGCCTATTACAACAAACTCTTCATTACACTGCACCTCCTCCCAATCTACATTGGTGAGTACAGACCAATCAATACTGTCGATAATTTGACCTGTTAAAGTATCAAGAGCGTAAAAATGACCGTTGGTATCATCATTGAAAGTCCACCATTGTTCATTCCATGAAAACAATCCTGAAGTCTCCTTGACAGCAGCATTCAGCGGAACTGAAAATTCAGGCTGTGCAATTGTGGTTGCGTACAAACAGGAACCATCGTTGATTGCAGCGATAGGGTCAAAATTATTGGCCTGAATATCCGTGCAACCCGATTGACCCCGCATTGTCATCGGAAGAAGCAGAACGATTAAAACAATCCAACTAAGAGATTTTTGACCAATTGGACTGCAGCGTATTGTTTTCATCTAATTGTTTTTTAACACAATAATTTTCAGGCTGATTAAAACCAGCATCAGCTTCTACCAATTCCATTGCAGACTCTCGCGCGGCTAATAAAATAGACTGATCCTTGGTAATGTCTGCAATTTTCAATTGCAATACCCCGCTCTGTTGTGTACCCGCGAGGTCTCCAGGACCTCTTAATTGCAAATCCACTTCAGCAATTTCAAAACCGTCGTTGGTTCGGCACATGGTCTCCATTCTCAATTTTGACTCTTGAGACAACTTATCGCCAGTAACCAAAATACAATAACTTTGATCGGCACCTCGGCCTACTCTGCCTCGCAATTGGTGCAATTGGGACAATCCAAAACGCTCTGCACTCTCTATCACCATAACGGATGCATTGGGTACGTTTACACCCACCTCAATAACAGTGGTAGCCACCATGATATGCGTATTGCCCTTCAAAAAAAGATTCATCTCAAAATCACGATCCTCCGCTTTGGCGCGTCCGTGAACGATACTGATCTGATACTGTGGTCTTGGAAATCTTCGAACCACACTCTCATATCCTTCCATCAGATTTTTAAAATCCAAAGCTTCACTCTCATCAATCAATGGATACACAATGTAAACTTGTCTTCCTTTCTTGATTTCCTTTTCCAAAAACCCATCTATTTCCAAACGTCTGGCATCTGTTCTCCAAACCGTTTGAATCGGCTTACGGCCAGGAGGCAATTCATCAATGACACTTACATCTAAATCTCCGTAGACGGTCATGGCCAATGTTCTTGGAATCGGCGTTGCTGTCATGACCAAAATATGCGGAGGGATCATGGCTTTTTCCCAAAGACGCGCGCGCTGCGCTACTCCAAAACGGTGCTGCTCATCAATAATCACCAAACCCAAGTTGTTAAATTGTACAACAGGCTCAATGAGCGCATGTGTCCCAACTAACATTGAAATGGACCCATCCAATAATCCTGCATGGATTCTTCGGCGCTCTGCAGCGCGGGTTGACCCTGTTAGAATTTCCACCTTGATATCCAGCGGTTCCAATAGTTCGCACATCGCCTTGTAATGCTGCAATGTCAATATTTCTGTGGGCGCCATCAAGCAAGATTGAAATCCATTGTCTACTGCCAATAACATGCTCAATATGGCCACAATGGTTTTCCCACTTCCAACATCCCCTTGAATCAAGCGATTCATATGAAAACCTTTGCCCACATCCTGCCTGATCTCTTTCAACACCCGCTTCTGCGCTCCTGTCAATTCAAATGGAAGATGGTCATCGTAAAAGGTGTGAAAGTAATGTCCCACCTTTTCAAATACCACGCCGCGCTCATCTTTGGTCAATGCCAACTTTTGTGCAGCAACTTTTATCTGCAAATAAAACAACTCCTCAAACTTTAACCTTCTCACCGCCAACTCCAAAGTTTTGGCATCTGTTGGAAAATGCAATTCTCTGATGGCCTTTTCTCTATCCATCAATTTGTACTTGGTTAGAATGGAAACTGGCAAATTCTCTGGAATCACATTGACCGGCATTTCAGCAATCATTTGACGCGTCAATTGCGCAATCCCATTGCTGTTCAAACCTTTCTTGGCAGCCTTCTCTGTTGAGCGGTAAACTGGCTTCATGGTGCTCCCCGACATCATCCTTGACTTCTCCACCCATTCCATTTCAGGATGGGCAATGTTGTACTTACCAGAAAATAGCGTAGGCTTTCCATACACCAAGTAGTGTTGTCCGATTTGCAAACTCTTTACAATGTATTGCGCACCTTTGAACCACACCAATTCTATATCTCCACTGGCATCTCTAAAACGTGCAGCCAATCGTTTTGCACGACCAACACCAAGCTCCTGCCATGACACACATTCCAACAACAATTGCACAGGCTCATGCTCTGTCTTGATCTGTGACACTGATGAAATTTGAGATTTGTCGATATACCTAAAAGGATAGTGAAACAACAAATCACGCCAAGTATAGACCCCCAATTCTTCATTGAGCACCTTAGCCCTTGCAGGACCCACACCTTTCAAGTATACTATGTCCTGATGCATACTCATCACCCTTTCCCATTGCCCATCAACAGTTGATGGGTCCATTTATACTTTGTAAACAAATACAATAGGCCAAAAGTTAACAATAAACCAAAGGCGTTCCAACAATAATATAACCACAAGTCATCCGTTCCCAACCAAAATTTCACAAGCATGGTGCAGACGTAATGCCACAAGTAAATACCCATGGATTCAAAGCCAAAAAAGTTAAAAACCCAAAAACCCTTTCCTTGGTATGATTGAATATCAGAAGCAATTTGAAAGGCCAATAGCCCATTAGCCACGAAAAAAACAATCAAATCCAAAACCCATAGATTCAGATAAAAGTTCCATATTACAACCACACAATAGACTGGATAGATAAGTCTTAAACTTTTGAATCTGCAAAGTCGATTTACATTCTGTTTTGTAATTACGCCAAAAACAAAAAAGATCAAATACTGTAAGCGAAATGTGGATTGAAATAAAATCAATGCATCAGATATTATTGGTAACTTTTTAACATCAATCCCATGTGAAATACCATAAAACAAAAGTGAAAGAATCAAGACCAAACAAAGTCGAATAAACCATGAATGTATATACCTGTATAGAAGTTGGGTTAATAGAATGAACAAGAAAAGCGATGGAACAAACCACAAATGAAAGTAAGGTTTAACAAAATGACGCAACACTACTATCAACGGATTCTGATGACTTCCGTATACATAAATACACAATCCGCAGTATACAACAACAGCTAAAAACCAAGGAACAATTACGCGTTTCTTATATTGGCTTAACAACTGAATTGGTGATAGGGTTATCGAACGCTTCAAATTAAAGAGGAAACCTGAAACGAAAAAAAACAAAGGCATGTGAAAGCTATATATAACAGCTCGCAATAGAGAATCGTCCAATGACAAAGGAACAACATGCCCCACTATAACCATTATAATCAAAAAACCCTTCAAACTGTCCCAACCAAAATTCCTTTGCCTTAACATTCTTTAAAAATATAAGGATTAATTGAATTGCACAACACAATATGAGATAATTTAGACTTTTGTTAGATTATGAAAGTCATTATACAGCGTGTATCATCAGCCACAGTTTACATAGACAAAAAATCAGTTGGTTTCATTTCAAAGGGCATGCTCATATTGGTAGGCATAGCGCATGATGACAATGAGGAAGACGCTAGATATCTCATTCAAAAAATCATTCAATTGCGGATTTTTTCAGACGAAAATGGAAAAATGAATCACTCTATTTTGGACATTCAAGGAGAAATTTTGGTTGTGAGTCAATTCACACTGTTTGCAGAAACGAAAAAAGGAAATCGCCCAAGTTTTATTAAAAGTGCTGATCCAAAACTAGCTAAAGAGAAATATCACGAGTGGCTCGAACTCTTAAAAAATATCTATC
>JBEISW010000269.1:0-3134 GCA_040375215.1 Crocinitomicaceae bacterium
CTCTTACCGTTCGTGCCAGCGATGCTTGCCCCAATTACAAGTCGCCTTTGTACGGAAGTGTTGCCACCAACAGAAGTGTGTGCGGCGCTGCACAATACCAATGGGAATGGACCATGGTTCTGCCCAACGCTGGCTTACCCCTCAACATCAATGGATCCATGGGTGGTTCAAGAACGTTGGGAATCACACAAGTAACAGGAATAGACATGGGACAGAAATACGATGTGCGCATTCGTGTCAAGCATTTCGACCAAGTTTCAATAACCCCATACAGCACTGTTTCATGTGTCAGAACTTTAGGTTCAGCTGGCATGACACCGTTGGCTGAGGATGACTTCTCAAGCACAACAACGCAACGCAGTGATTACACCATTGCTCCCAACCCTACTCTGACCGATGATTTGCAGGTGACTTGGAAAGAAATGCAAGAGGGAATGGTTACAATGGTTCTTCAGGACATGACGGGTAAAACAGTATGGAAATCCATAGAAAATGTATCAGGAACCATCCACCACATCACCCTACCCCAATTGGCCGCTGGTGTTTATATGATGGTGGTTGACCAAGAGCCCACAAGATTGGTGGTGCAGTGATTGGAATAGTCAGACTAAAAATTACGCTGTCTAACGGGGGGCTTATACATCTTGCTGTCTGTTGAGGAGAAAAGGCTAATGTCAATGTTGGAATACAACTTCCATTTGCCTTTCTCCCACTGATACAAGTCGTAAGTACCATCTGGCCCGTAATCAGCAAAGATTCCTTCCATCATTGAAGACTTGGGAGACAGGTGATCCATGACAATGCACTTCTTCTTGGGATAATACTTGAACGATGCACTCACCTCATCCGCATACTGAAACATCAATCGTTTTTTCATTCCCGTCCCAGTCTCAAACAAACCTTCACCAAAGCGCACATTGTCCTTGGCTGTTATTTTAATGACGTCCAAAACTTTGGCATTGGTCAAATTGTCTCTTCCATCCCAACCCAATAAAGTATATGTATCACAACGTTTATTGCTCCTGCCTTTGAAATTGGGTATAATTTCGTAATACAGGACAGCAGGCCAAGATTGTGCGTCCAAATATCGCGTTTCATATTTATCCAAATCACGCATGTTGTCTTTTAAAATAACCGAATAGAAAGTTTTCTCTGCATCGTTCCAAATCCAAATGACACCAAAATATACATGCTCACCACTCTGCAAGGGTGCGTTCCAATTGATAATGCGCAAACGTCCATCGGAAGAAGTTAATCTGCAAAACTTCCATTGATTAAAAGGATGATTAAATGCTTCTGCGTTTGCTGGCAATTTGGACAAACTATCCATCATCTGTTGCGCATAGCGCAATGTTTGCTCGTCATACTTGGACTGTGCCAAAGAATCGTGCAGCGCAGCTACACTGCGCTCTATCCTTGAAACAACTGCATCCACAGGGCTAGCGAATGCGCTTTGTATCCAAATACAACCCAAAAACAGCAATAAAAAACAACTAATTCTCTTCATTGTCCAACTTAGCTTTCATTTTTTCTTTAAATGTCCATCCTATGGTATTTGCCCGCAATTTGGCTTTTTCAGCAACTTCACCGTCAAACAAATCTTCCACCGTTGCCACAAACAAATTGACCCAGTGATCAAACAATGGAGGAGCAATCCGCATATTGGCGTGAGCATCCCAAACTTGCGTCGTATACCCTGCGATATCCAACAAAGCAAAATTCCAAAAGGCTATCATCTTGGGACGATGAGTAGGATAATCGACATGGGCAAAAAACGGCGCCAAAACCCCATCTTGAAACACCTTGTCGTAAAAGGCATCCACCAAAATGGCCACATCGTTTTCTGTTTCAATATCTCGTTTCTTCATCTCCTCATCCCTCCATCACCTCATTTCTTCTTAACCCTATAAACTACACCCACTTGCCCACCCCACCAGGCTTGTCGAAAATTCCAATTGGCGTTGGCCATGAGCGAAGCGCCCCAATGCTTTCCAAACATCCAACCCAACTCAAGCTGACCGGGAATACCCATATTGAATTTGTTGTTTAGTTCAACTTGAGTGTCACTTTGCGGGACAAAATCCCAATATCGTCTATTGTTCAATGACATTCCCACTGCAGTGGCAATCCACCATGGCTTGCGTTTTCCCTGCCAACATTCTCCAAACATCAAAGCCAATTCAATGGTGGTATTTTTGTTAGCAATGGTATCATTGGTGTTATTGCCCAGCTCTCGAATGATACCGAATCTGCTGACAGAAAGAACTGATTCACTTCTAAAGGATCGGGTATAATTGAATTGACCGGATTGAAAATCTGCCGAGCTCACTCCGACTCCTGCTCCATGCCAAACCATACCAGACATGGGGTTGAGTTCATACTGGGCAGCCATTTCAATTCTCCAACCAGCTACTAATATAAAAATCAACAGTAATAATGCTCGAGTTGTTTTTATCATGCGAAACAAATGTAGAATGGAAACGAAAAGAAAAAAAGAACATTGTTTCAACCAACACACAACCTATAAATAAATCTCATTTATCTCATGAACTATCGATTTATAAATTAAATTAGCAATATGTACATTGCGCAATACATCGGAGAAAATGGAAAAGAATTTCAAGATTTGTGTACGCAATTTCAGGTTAAATCACTTTATGCATTTGGTTCATCTACAAATGAAAATTTTGACCAGCAAAAAAGTGATATTGATTTAGTGATTGAGTTAAAATCAGAGGACCCATTGCAACGAGGAGAAATCTTGATTCAAATTTGGGATAAGTTGGAATCCTTTTTTAAGCGAAGAGTTGATTTAATCACCTTAAGCTCATTGAAAAATCCGATACTCAAGAAAAACATTGATAATAACAAGGTGTTGATCTATGAAAACTCATAGCTTAAAATATCTGTCAGACATCTATATCGATTAGTTCATGCCTATGATGGAATTGACAATTCTATTGTTTGGGCCATACTAAAAAATCATATCACATCTCTCAAAGAAGAGATCGCTGAATTGAAGGATTCTATTGATGACAAAGAAAAAAATGAAGAATAAGAGAAAAATTTCATCAACTAATTGTAATTTATTATCTTCGCCACCTTAAAATCAATTGTTAATCGGGTTTCGTACC
>JBEISW010000370.1:0-1656 GCA_040375215.1 Crocinitomicaceae bacterium
GAGGAGATCAAGGCTGTTGTTGAGGAATCGGTGAAATTTGCTGAAGAATCCGCCCTTCCAGAGGCCCATGAAATTTATGAGGATGTGTATTCAGATCCTTATCCATACGTAAAAGATTAATTTGACCAGATATGGCAGAGATAGTTAGAATGCCCAAGTTGAGTGATACCATGACCGAAGGGGTGGTAGCAGCTTGGCACAAGAAGATTGGAGATAAAGTAAAAACAGGTGATTTGTTAGCGGAAATTGAAACCGACAAAGCCACCATGGAATTTGAATCTTTTCAAGATGGTGTGTTGTTGCACATCGGAGTGGAGAAAGGAAAGAAGGCCCCAGTAGATTCTATTTTGGCCATCTTGGGAAAAGAAGGAGAGGATGTTGCGGCGATCATTGCAGCAGAAGCTTCAGCAGCACCGAAGGCAGAAGAGCCTAAAGCAGCGCCTTCTCCTGTGGCAGCTCCTGCACCCAAGGCTGCGCCGGCTCCTGCACCAGTAGCAGCCCCGGTTGCTCAGGCAGCACCTGCCCCCATTGCAGCCAACAATGGAAGAACAAAGGTTTCTCCATTGGCCAAGAAATTAGCAGACGAAAAAGGTCTTCCATTGAACTACATCCCAGGATCTGGTGATGGAGGTCGAATTGTGAAGCGTGATATTGATGCGTTTATGGCAGGTTCTGTTCAAGGCAGTGCCAACGCAGTGGAGAGTTTCTATGAAGTGGAAGTTTCTCAAATGAGAAAAGTGATTGCTCGTCGTTTGGCGGAGAGCAAGTTCAGCGCACCCCATTTCTATTTGACCATGGACATTGACATGGACAATGCAATGACAGCGCGCAAGGCCATCAATGACCAAGGAATGAAAGTTTCTTTCAATGATATGGTCGTGAAAGCGTGTGCAATGGCATTGAAGAAACATCCGGTTATCAATTCATCTTGGTTGGGTGATCGAATTCGTTACAACGATCATGTCCATATTGGCGTGGCCGTTGCAGTGGAAGATGGCTTGTTGGTGCCTGTTGTAAGACATGCCAACACCAAGTCATTTGCGCAGATAGGTGCAGAAGTAAAAGTATTTGCTGAAAAAGCGAAGACTAAAAAGTTGCAACCCCAAGATTGGGAAGGCAATACCTTCACCATTTCCAATTTGGGAATGTTTGGAATCGAAGAATTCACAGCCATCATCAACCCACCGGATGCTTGCATCTTGGCAGTAGGCGGTATCAAGCAAGTACCAGTAGTCAAGAATGGAGTTGTGGTTCCAGGTAACGTAATGAAAGTAACTTTGAGTTGCGATCACCGCGTGGTAGATGGAGCAAGTGGCGCAGCCTTCTTGAATACCATCAAATCCTTCTTGGAGCAACCCGTTTTGATGTTTGTATAAAAGAGAATTTAGAAAGATAAAAAAAGCGTCCAATCGGGCGCTTTTTTTGTTTTAGCGTATTATTAAAAAGTTGAAATTTTAATTTAACGTAATGTGGCCAATGGCTATTCTTCTTGCGTCCTTTGCGAAACGCATTGCGTCCTTTAGTTTGCAATTCAATAAATTAGTAACTGAATAATCACTTCCACAAGAAACAAGGGGAATCATTTTGCGTCGAAGGTATAAGGACCTATGCAGAGATTTTGACCCTTGTTTCTTTGAGTGAAAGCACCAAATAGAA
>JBEISW010000284.1:0-2997 GCA_040375215.1 Crocinitomicaceae bacterium
AATAAGTAAAAGTGAAAGGAGTAAAATCTGAAAAAAAATTCTATATTGCATCACTTAACCGTTTAACAAGCAAGGTAATGAATTCACAACAAAAAAAGGCGTTCTCCGCATTGATCTTGGTATTTTTCTTCTGGGGCTTTGTAGCCGCAGGAAATGACATTTTGATTCCTGTATTTAAAAAGGTATTGGACTTGGATCAAATTCAATCTCAGATGGTTTCATTTGCTTTCTATGTGGCCTACACTGTAGGATCCATTGCTTACATTGTGATATCCAAGCTCCGTAAAAAAGACATTTTGGAATCCATTGGATACCGCAAAGGATTGGCGCTGGGATTGGCTATCAGTGCACTAGGAACTGGGTTGTTTTATCCTGCTGCACAATACTATGTGAAAGCAGAACAAGAATACCAAGCCAAATTAACGGACTATTATTTCCGCATGAACATGATGGCACAAGGACAACTCACTGCGGAATATGCAGAGGCTAACGCCATGACAGAAGACCTTGCTAAAGCGGAATTCAAATCAGATAAAAACGTAACCTTCGTGATTTTCATAACTGGATTGTTTATCGTTGGTATCGGATTTTCATTGCAACAGACTGTTGCCAATCCCTTGGCTATTATCCTGGGCAATCCCGATCAAGGCAGTCAACGACTCAGTTTGGCCGGTGGAATCAATAACATAGGAACCACCATTGGACCACTCATTGTTGCCTTTGCCATATTTGGTAAAGTAGGAAGCCAAACAGCCATGGATGTCAACGCTGTGAAATTTCCCTATTTGGTGCTTGGTTTAGCGTTTTTATTGGCCGCCTATTTCTTCTTAAAAAGTTCAATTCCTGATCAACTGGAGCAAAAAGAAATTGCTACAGAAGACAACAAAAGTGTCTTTCGTTTTCCACAATTATGGTTGGGGATGATTGCCATTTTTGTGTATGTAGGTGTTGAAGTTTCTACAGCCTCAAACCTTCCGGAATTCATGAAGCAAAAATTGCAAATCAGTGAGGAGCACATTGCTCCATATGTTTCCTTGTTTTGGGCCAGTTTGATGATTGGACGTTGGACCTCTGCAGGATTGGTATTTGCCAAAGACAACATGCAGAAAATGTTATTCCGCATAGGACTACCCTATGCTGCATTTGGAATTTTCCTTCTGGTCAATGCCATTGCAGGCCATGATCTCACCATTTTCTACCCCTATGCAGGAATCATTCTCATCTTAATCCTTGGAGATTTCTTGAGTCAAGGGAATCCTTCACGTCAATTATTAATATACTCTTTATTGGGTATAGGATCATTGTTGATTGGTATTTACGGAACTGGTATGGTCAGTGCTTATGCTTTCATTAGTGTCGGTTTATTCTGCAGCACGCTTTGGCCGTGCATATACACACTAGCCATTTCAGGATTGGGGCATCAGACCAACCAAGGTTCAGGATACTTGATTATGATGATCATGGGAGGAGGTTTTATCAGTGTTACCCAAGGCGCTTTGGCGGAGATGCCAAGCATCGGAATTCAGGCTTCCTACTGGGTAGGTGTCATGTGTTTTGCTTACTTGGCTTTCTATGGATTCAAGGTGTCTCAAATTCTGAAAAAACAAGGAATTGAGCTAACAAGTGTTGAGGGCGGCGGACACTAGTTGGTTTACCATACGCATTGTTATTTTTCTTATTCAATTTCGCAACTTTTGACATTGACGAAAAGGGTTAATGACCTATTTTTGGGTCATAATCCTTAAACAATGAAAAAAAGAATTTTACTTTTCTTGACCACTGCATTCATCGGTCAGTTGGGGATGGCACAACAAATTAAATTTTCAGAGTACGATCTGAAAAATGGATTGCATGTCATCTTGCATGAAGATCACAGCACGCCTATTGTCGCCGTCACCGTTTTGTATCACGTTGGTTCCAAAAATGAGCAAGTTGGTCGCACCGGCATGGCTCACTTCTTTGAGCATCTATTGTTTGAAGGGTCAGACAATATTGGTCGTGGAGAATACGCCAAATATGTTGAAAATGCTGGAGGTGGTTTAAATGCCAACACTTCACAGGACCGTACTTTTTACTATGACCTTCTTCCAAGTAACCAATTGGAATTGGGATTGTGGTTAGAGAGCGAGCGCATGATGCACGCCAAAGTAGAAAAAGATGGAATTGAAACACAGCGCGAGGTTGTTAAAGAAGAAAAGCGTCAACGTTATGACAACCAGCCATACGGAAATCTTTTTCCAGAAACCTTGAAACGCGCATACAAAAACAACACCTACGCATGGGCACCTATCGGAAGTTTGGATGATTTGAACGCTGCCAAAGATCAGGACTTTGTGGATTTCTATCACACTTATTATGTTCCCAACAATGCCGTATTGAGCATCGCAGGTGATTTCAATCCAGAGCAAATCAAAAAATTAATCGACAATTATTTTGGAGAAATACCAAGAGGGAAGGACATCGTTCGTCCTAATTTCAAAGAGGAGCCCAAAGGTGAAGTTCGCGATGTAATCAAAGTAAAAGATCAATTGCCATTGTTGGTTCAAGCTTATCGCATTCCTGCCCAAGGAACCGGTGAGTTTTACGCTGTCGACATGTTGAACACTTTGCTTTCCAATGGTGAAAGTTCTCGCTTAAACAAAAGCATTGTAGACGAACAAGAACTGGCCATGTATTGCGGAGCCTTCACATTCAATCTTGAAGATCCAGGATTGACTTTGGCGTTTGCCATGGCCAACATGGGCGTTGAGACCAACAACCTAGAAGCAGCAATCAACGCTGAAGTAGAAAAGCTAAAAACCACTCCTATTACAGACGGAGAATACCAGAAATTGAGAAACCAAATTGAAAGCGATTTCATTTCCAGAAATTCTAGCATGGCGGGAATTGCTGAAAGTTTAGCCAATTATTACACTTACTATGGCGAAACCAATTTGATCAATACAGAAATTGATCGCTACATGAAAGTAACCAAAGAAGACATGATGAAAGCAGCTC
>JBEISW010000301.1:0-2770 GCA_040375215.1 Crocinitomicaceae bacterium
CTTTTTTTCAATGAGATCTACATTGATAAAATCCTCGCCGTCATAAGTGATGGTGCCTGCATTCACAGGCATCAAACCCACCATACACTTGGTAAGTACACTTTTTCCTTCGCCACTTCTTCCTATGATGAAATTCACCTTACCCGTCTCAAAAATGCAACTCACATTGTGGAGAACCATTTGTGAACCGAATGATTTTTCGATGCCTTTTAGTTCAATCATAGCAAAAGCAATTGCGTTAAAAGAAAATTGGCAATCATGATCATGACAATGGAATACACTACTGCACGTGTGCTGCTTTGTCCTACCTCCAAGGCACCGCCGTGTGTGTAATAGCCGTGGTAAGCAGAAATGCTGCTCATTAAGAAGGCAAAGAAAACGGTCTTGATAACGGAATAAAAAATATCATAGGCTCGGAAGGCGTATTGCGCCCCATATTCAAAATCATTGTAGGATACAGCGCCACTGAATATGGCTATTGCTCCTCCGCCAACAACACCCACAAACATCGCCAAAACTACCAAGAAAGGTAGAATGAGGACGGCTGCAATAATCTTGGGAAGAATCAAATAGCTGGCAGAGTTGATGCCCATAATATCCAAGGCATCTATCTGATCAGAAATGCGCATTGTTCCGATTTCCGATGCAATGTTGCTACCCACTTTACCGCTGATGATGAGACAAACAACAGTGGAAGAAAATTCTAAAATGATGGATTGCCTTGTTGTAAATCCGATGGTCCATCTTGGAATCCATCCGCTATCGATGTTGGAGGCCGTTTGAATGGCCACAACTCCCCCCATGAACAAAACCAATAACGAAACAATGCCTACCGATTGCAAACCAATTTTATCCATTTCCTTGATGATCAATGGGAAGTAAACACGGGCTTTCTCTGGCTTAGAAAACACGCGTCCCATCAAATAGGAATAAGAGCCTATACTTTTAAAAATTGGCATGTCTCAAAAATAAGTCTAAATAGATTAGTTTGACCATTTAATGATCTTGCTCACGGCAGAAAATAAGAATTCATGTCCGCTGGCTTCCTCGCGGCAGAGTATGCGCGTTCTGTTTTTTCTGATTCTCAGGAAAATTCTTTTTTCTTTTCCGTAGTAAAATCGTTCTCCGTCTTTGAGATGTTCCAAGAGAATTTCACCGCTTTCGTTCTTATCATAAAGTGATAGCACTGCGGATAAATGCAGGTCGCTGCACGTGGAGGCGTCAGGGTTTTGAAGATACTGGTAAATGGCCTTTTGAACCAACTCAGGAAATACCTGCAGTTCTAGGAATGGTCCGAGTGTTTTTTTAAAGTTATCTTTCCATTCTGCACCATGAGGTTTTACCCTGTTCTTGAATTGGTTGTAGGTAATGAGATGAGCCAACTCATGCATCAATGTAATGAGAAAGGCGTATTTGTTTAAATCTCCGTTGACTGTTATTTCATGTTTTTCCCGATTGGGTTTTACTGTGAAATCGCCCAATTTGGTTGCCCTTGGCGGAGTGATGGTGATGTGGTGAGGATGCTGCCTGAGCATTTCACAAGCCAAAGCCACTGCTGGTTTAGGAATAAACCTGACCAGCACATTCTCCAATTGATTGGTTGGCTTAGAATACAAAATAAAAACTACTGAGCAATTTCGATACGATCATCCCACTTAGGGCATGTGTTGCATTTGGGTTTCTTTTTATTGGTGCTGCAGGCCATGAGGGAAAGCGCCGCTAAAAGGAAGAATACTTTTTTCATGACCGTTATTTCTGACCGGTTAATTTTTCCAATTGGTGTTCCAATTCAGCTTCATCGCCTTCAGCGTAGTTGTTGTGTGACCAAACAACTTTGCCGTCCTTGTCTACTAAGAAAGTATGCGGAACATTATTTACACCCATGGCTTGGGCAAATTGTTTGTTGCTGTCTAAGATAACTTTGTAATCCCATGAAACACTGTTGATGTAGGGTGCAACGCGGCTAACAGAGCGGGAGTCATCGATGCTGATAGCATATATGGTAACGCCATATTTTGCTTGCCAATCTGCATAGTATTCAGTGTAGTTATTCAATTCTTTTTTACAGGGAGCGCACCATGTAGCCCAGAAGCAAAGGATGGCGGGCTTTCCGTCTTTTGAGATTTGCGACATGTTGATGTCATTACCGGCCAAGTCTTTTAATGTGATGGAAGGTATTCCTTGAGCAAAGCTCATGCTGATGATGCAGCTGAGCAAAAGGGTAATCATGTTCTTTTTCATAATGCGTTCTGTTAAGCAAGTATAATACCAAAGCGGATAAGGACAAAAAAAAAGAGGTCCGAAGACCTCTTTTCTTGAATTGGAATAACTCAATTATTTGCTAACAGTCAAACGCAAAGTAGAAACTTTACCATTAACGTTCAAATTCACCAAGTACAAACCAGCTGGCATGTTGCTGAAGTTAACTACTTCATTGTAGTTACCAGCAGCCAAAGTGCCAAAGTTGTTGTTCATTACAACATCACCCAACATGTTGATAACGCTCATTTTCACTTCAGAAGCTGTAGTGATCATGAAGTTAACGTTGGTTTGGTTGTTGGTTGGATTAGGATAAGCAGACAAAACTTCTTCAGTCATTGCAACTTCGTTAACACCAACAGTGTTTACTACGTTAGTAGCATTGATTGCAGCTTCTTGAACGCTCACGTTATAAGAACCATCATAGTTCCAAATGGTAGAGAAAGTTGAGTTGTCAGCGTTAACCGTTGTAACGGTCATGCTTCCATCACCTACAGTGCTGACAGTCCAC
>JBEISW010000123.1:0-6674 GCA_040375215.1 Crocinitomicaceae bacterium
AAGTTGACCCAAAAAACAAAAACTATGTCAGTAAAAATTCGTCTTCAACGACACGGTAAGAAAGGAAAACCTTTCTTCCACATCGTAGCTGCAGACGCTCGTTCACCACGTGATGGTAAGTTCATTGAGCGTATCGGAAGCTACAATCCTAACACCAACCCAGCTACCATTGACTTGGACAATGCCAAAGCATTATCTTGGTTGCAAAATGGTGCGCAACCCACTGAGACCGCTCGTGCTATTCTTAGCTACCGCGGAGTATTGTACCGCTTGCACTTGCAAAAAGGTGTATTGAAAGGTGCATTGACTCAAGAAGAAGCAGACAAGCGTTGGGCTGATTGGAACAACGGAAAAGAATCTAAAATTCAATCTAAGCGTGATGGTTTGGCGCAAGCCAAAGCTTCTGCTGATAATGAAACATTGAAGCGTGAGCGTGCAGTAAATGAGGCTCGTCTTCAAGCTATCTCTCAAGCCGCAGCTGAAGCTGCTGCTGCAGAAGTAGTAGAAGAAGTAGTAGAAGAAGCCCCAGCGGCAGCAGAAACAGTTGAAACAACTGAAGAAGCTCCTGCAGCTGAAGCGGCAGCACCATCAGAAGAGGCTCCTGCCGAAAATGCAGGTGAATAATCTTCATCAACCTATTAAAGCCGACCTTAGTGTCGGCTTTTTTTATTTTAACTAACATGGAAATCAAAGACCTTCACCCTCTGGGTAAAATCACCAAACTCCACGGTTACAAAGGAGAGTTTACCATTTGGATCAACTCCTCCTCCCCATTTGATTATGTCGACTTGGAGTCTCTTTTCCTTTACCAAAAAGGACGCATTTCACCTTTTATCATCGAGGATTTGGGGAGAAAAACCAATACGACTTTGCGGATGAAATTAGAAGGCATCAACAGTGAAGCGGAAGCATTGCCATGGGTCAAGGCTGAGATCTTCATCAAACCTGAAGAGGTCAGTGAAACCGATCAAATGCGCGACAACATCCGCGGCTGGATTGGCTTCCGGGTGTTTACTGAAGACAAGGTTCCCATTGGTGTCTTAGCCGAAGTCAATGATTCTGGCGTCAATCCCATGATGGAAATTGACCGTGATGGACAAACCATCTACGTTCCGCTTCAACCCGCCTTTATTGCTGAAATCAAAGAAGAAGACCACCACATTTTCCTGAGCCTGCCTCCTGGACTGTTGGAACTTTACGAAAAATAAAGGCGATTAAAGCCTATCTTTGCGGCCGCTTAAAATCAATATTCTGTGTTAACGGTCAGCAACATTTCTCTGCGCTATGGAAAGCGCACCCTATTTGAAGAAGTCAATCTAAAATTTTCTTCAGGCAATTGTTATGGTGTCATCGGTGCCAATGGTGCTGGTAAATCTACCTTTCTTAAAATTCTTGCAGGTGAAATAGAAACTACCACAGGAAACGTATCCATGACTCCCGGTGAGCGCATGAGCGTGTTAAAGCAGAACCACTTTGAGTTTGACGAAACGCCTGTATTGCAGACTGTACTTTTGGGCAATTCCAAATTGTGGGAAGTGATGCAAGCCAAAGATGCTGTTTACGCCAAACCAGATTTCAGTGAAGAAGATGGTTTAAAGGCCGCAGAGTTGGAGGTATTATTTGCAGAAATGGATGGATGGAATGCAGAGAGCGACGCCGCCAATATGTTGAGCGGATTGGGCATTCATGAGAGCAGCCACCACAAATTGGTTAAAGAATTGAGCGGTAAAGAAAAGGTTCGTGTATTGTTGGCGCAAGCATTGTTTGGCAATCCAGATATTCTGTTGCTTGATGAGCCCACCAATGACTTGGACGTGGATACCATCAATTGGTTAGAGAACTTCTTGGCTGATTTCCAAAACACAGTTATTGTTGTGTCACATGACCGTCACTTCTTGGATGCGGTTTGTACGCACATCGTAGACATTGACTTTAGCAAAATCCAATTGTACACCGGTAACTATACCTTCTGGTATGAGTCCAGCCAATTGGCCTTGAGACAGCGTTCTGATCAGAACAAGAAGATGGAAGACAAGCGCAAAGAGTTGCAAGAATTCGTTGAGCGTTTCTCTGCCAATGCCTCCAAATCAAGACAAGCTACTTCGCGTAAAAAGCTGTTGGACAAATTGGTCATTGATCAAATTCAACCTTCGACCCGCAAATATCCAGGCATCATTTTCCGTCCTGAAAGAGATTGTGGTGATCAAATTTTACGTGTGGAGAATTTATCCAAGACCTCTCCTGAAGGTGCTTTGTTGTTCAAAAACATTGAGTTCACTTTGACCAAAGAAGACAAAGTAGCTGTTTTATCCAAAGACCATTTGGCCATCACAACGTTGTTTGAAATCATCAATGGAATGGATACGCCTGATACCGGTGAATACAACTGGGGAAGCACCATCACCACTGCCTATTTGCCCAATAATAACTCGGCCTACTTCAACAGTGACGACAACTTGATTGACTGGTTGAGACAATATTCCAAGGACAAAGACGAAACCTATGTGCGCGGCTTTTTGGGTAAGATGTTGTTCAGTGGTGAAGAGGTGATGAAAAAATGTACCGTGTTGAGCGGAGGTGAAAAAGTACGTTGCATGATATCACGCATGATGTTGCAAAATGCCAATTGCTTGATGTTGGATGAACCCACCAATCACTTGGACTTGGAGAGTATCACCGCCTTTAATAACGCCATGAAAGATTGGAAGCATGTTGCCATGTTCACCTCTCATGACCATACGTTTACAGAAACAGTAGCCAATCGCATTATCGAAATCACGCCCAAAGGAGTAATTGACAAGCGAATGAGCTATGACGAGTATTTGGAAAACGAAGAAGTCAAAGCATTGCGCGCCAAAATGTACGCGTAATTTTATGCATTAAAAGACAACAGCGTCATCCAGGCTTCTGTGATGTGATTCTGATCCAATAATGTTGCTGCATGTTGATGAAGCGCTCTTTCCAGAGCTTGGCCATCTTTCTCATGTTCCAAGAAAATATCGGACAATTCCGTGAGCTTGTATTCGTTTACTTCTGTTTCATTGGGCATGGATTCAACATTGCCCAATTGGCCCAGATGATTACCTGTCAGCACCTTTGACAATCGGATATCGGCAGGAATTTGATCCACACCAATGCCCATTCTTTCCAATGGCTTGGCCACAGAGAACAAACCATCCTTGGCTCTGGAATACCAATCACCGCCTAGTCTGGCCACTTGATCAATCTTGATGGGGTCAATTCTTCCGTTGTCATCCAATACACTCTCGTTGATGTGGATGCGCACCACTTCTGAAACAATTAAATTGCCGGCTCCACCTTCCGTTCCCAACTCAATTACTTCCTTGATAATGCATTCCAACTGCACCGGCGACTCCATTACACGTTGTGGTTTTACCACTTCAGAAGCAATGGGGGTAAGTCCACTCTTCACAAATTCATTCACCCCTTGCGGATATTCAGTGCTGGACAAACTCATTTGTTGTACCATGTCAAAATTGACAATGTTAATCACACACTCCTTGTGCACCTTGGCATTTTCAAAAGTATGCTTGGTGGTGTTGTCCCTACCTCTCCGTGCAGGAGAAAAAATAGCAATCGGTGGATTGGCTGAAAAAACATTGAAAAAACTAAATGGAGAAAGATTTGGATTTCCATCAGCATCTACCGTGCTCACCAAAGCAATGGGTCTTGGGGCAACAGCGCCCAACAAATAACCATGCACTTGCGCCACTTTCAGCGACTTGGGATCAACCGATAAAAAACTCATGACTTCAAATCTTTAGCGGCGTCCAATACTTTTTTCTTTAATTCTTCTTTGAATGCCACGATGCGCTTTAACAAAGCTTCATCATGTGCTCCAATGATTTGTGCAGCAAGAATACCTGCGTTTCGGCCGCCGTTCAAGGCTACTGTTGCCACAGGTACGCCGGCGGGCATTTGCAAAATGGATAAAACACTATCCCAACCATCAATGGAATTGGAAGATTTTATGGGAACACCAATGACAGGCAAAGGTGTAATGGATGCTGTCATACCTGGAAGATGCGCTGCGCCTCCAGCTCCAGCTATGATGACTTTGATTCCTCTTGAATGGGCCTTCTGAGCATATTCAAACATGCGTTCAGGTGTACGGTGTGCCGAAACCACTTCAGCTTCGTAGGCTACGCCCAACATTTTTAAAACATCCGCCGCTTCCTGCATGATGGGCCAATCACTCTTGCTACCCATGATAATTCCAACCATGATCAATAATTTTTTGACAAAGATAAACCCTTTCCATTTTAACTTGTGCCCATCAATTATCAGACATGAGAACTTTAGAGCATTACATATTGGGGCAGTGGGAAAAAGGTGCCGGAAACACACAAGTCTTAACCGATGCATCCAACAATGAACCCATCTTTGAAATCAGCACCACCGATGTAGATTACGCTGCTGTCTTTAACTATGCCAGAACAGTGGGTGGCCCCGCTTTGCGCAAGATGACCTTTCATGAGCGCGGAAATATGCTGAAGGCCCTAGCGTTTTATCTCATGGAAAGAAAAAATGTCTATTATGATTGGTCCTACAAAACAGGCGCCACCAAAGTGGACAGTTGGATTGATATTGAAGGGGGTATTGGAAACTTGTTTGCCTATGCCAGTTTGCGCAGGCAATTCCCCAACGAAAGATATTATGTAGACGGCGAGATGGCCAAGTTGTCCAAGAATGGCACATTTGGTGGACACCACATCATGGTTCCCAAAGAGGGAGTGGCCTTTCACATCAACGCTTTCAACTTTCCGGTTTGGGGAATGCTGGAAAAGATTGCGGTTAACCTCTTGGCTGGTGTTCCCGCAGTGGTGAAGCCTGCAAGTATTTCCTCCTACTTGGCCGAAGTTGTCACAAAAGACATCATTGCATCCAAAATACTACCAGAAGGAGCATTACAATTGATTATGGGAAGCGCGCATTCAGCGTTGAATCATGTTACATTACAAGATGTTGTGACGTTTACAGGTTCTGCGCATACTGGAAGAAAACTTAAAGCGCATCCACAAATCATCGCAGAATCTGTTCCTTTCAATATGGAAGCAGATTCCTTGAACTCTGCCATTCTAGGATTGCAAGCAGCACCAGGAACTCCAGAGTTTGACTTATTCATCAAAGAAGTTCGCAAAGAAATGACGGTGAAGTGCGGACAAAAATGTACCGCTGTTCGAAGAATCATCGTTCCGGAGCAATACGCAGAGGATGTGCAGATTGCTTTAGGCAAAGCCCTATCGCAAACGGCTATCGGTAATCCGCTCAATGAAAAAGTACGCATGGGCAGTTTGGCGTCTCAATCGCAGCGCGAGGATGTATTGGCCAAATTGGAGATATTAAAACAAGAATCAGAAATGGTCATTGGCGGACAGCAGCCTGAGATCATTGATGGAGATTACGCCAAAGGCGCATTTATTTCACCTGTTGTATTCTTGAACAACCAACCGTTTTCAAAACTAAGTTCACATGAAGTGGAGGCTTTTGGTCCAGTCGCTACCATTTTGCCCTACAGCACAACAGAGGAAGCAGTTGCCATCAGCAAACTGGGTAAGGGATCATTGGTTTCCAGCATCACCACATTTGATGATAATGAGGCCAAAGATTTTGTCATTGGCGCAGCATCACACCACGGAAGAATATTGGTCCTCAACAGAGAATCAGCAGTGGAGAGCACAGGACATGGATCTCCTATGCCCATGTTGGTGCATGGTGGACCTGGTCGTGCAGGCGGTGGAGAGGAAATGGGAGGCAAGCGAGGCGTATTGCATTACATGCAGCGCACCGCTATACAGGGAACGCCTACTACCCTATCCCATTTGACCAACGTGTATCAATATGGAGGAAAGCAACGTGAAGCCAATCCCCATTTATTCAGACAGCACTTTGAGGATTTGGTCATTGGAGATACTGTTTTCACTCACAAACATACTGTAAGCGATGCCGATATCGTCAACTTTGCCAATGTCAGCGGGGACAACTTTTACGCGCACATGGACGCCACCAGTTTGGAAGGAACCATCTTTGAAAGACGCGTGGCGCATGGATATTTCATTTTGTCCAAAGCAGCTGGATTGTTTGTCGACCCCAAGAAAGGTCCTGTATTGTTGAACTATGGATTGGAAGATTGCCGATTTACTAAACCCGTTTATCCTGGAATGACCATCGGTGTTAAATTCACGGTAAAAGAAAAAGTGGACCAAGAGAAAAGAAATGAAGAGGACATAGCCAAAGGAATCGTCAAGTTCTTGGTGGATGTGTATGATGAAACCGGAGAAACAGTAGCACTGGCCACCATTTTGACGATGGTTAAAAAACGCAACGGTTGATTCAAAAATTAAAATACATTTTAATGGGGGTAGGATTTTCCCTACCCTTTTGTATTTGGGGACAACAGAGAGATACAAATCTATCTCCTGATGAAATGAACCAAGATTTAGATTCGTTGATCTCCATTTTGAAAGCTTCACACCCTTATCCCATGGGATATGCGGATCCGTTGAAATGGGAAAAAGCTGTCCAAATGGCCTATGATTCTTGCAGTATAGGAGCACGGAGCAAATTAGAATTTGCCTTGATTGTGGGTCGCCTTTTGCAAACCATGCAGGACAGCCACACACAAGTGCACATCAAAGGCCTTTGGAACCAAC
>JBEISW010000048.1:0-10882 GCA_040375215.1 Crocinitomicaceae bacterium
ACAGATTGGTTTTGAGTTTGCGCGGACCATTGCAAATTGTGGTGGAAAAGCAATCATAGCCGATAATGATCCTGAATTGGCCCAAGACAAATTGAAATCTTGCAATGAATCAATTCAAGGAAACATTGAAATAATCAAAACTGACTTTACCATTGAAGAAGAAATTTCTTATGCCTATGAGCAAGCATTTAATAGATATGGCATCATTCATGGGTTAATCAATTGTTTTCACTACAAAGGAAATAGTCGCAGGCTTCAGACAGATTCTCCTTTTTTTAAAGACTTAGAAAATTACCCAATTGAAGCATGGGACATGGTTCATAATGTCAACTTAAAAGGTACATTTCTAGCAAGTCAAAAAATTATTCCATTTTTCAAGAAAAATTCATTTGGCGGTGTCATAATAAACATTTCGTCGACATACGGCATGCTAAGTGCCAATGAGTCGATATACGGTGATTCTGGCATTAACTCACCTGTAGCTTATGCAACATCCAAAGCAGGGATTCTAAACTTATCAAGATATTTTGCAACACATTTGGCAAAATATAAAATAAGGGTAAACACACTTGTTCCTGGTGGGATTTTAAATAACCAATCAGAAGAGTTTATAGCAAATTATACCAATTTAACACCACTCAAAAGGATGGCCAACGCTGATGAATATTCTGGAGCGATTATTTTCTTACTTTCTGACGCTTCATCGTACATGACTGGATCAACCCTCGTTATTGATGGTGGTTGGACGGCTTGGTAAATCTTCATCAAACTGCAAGTTATACATTTTACGGTATTGACCATTCAAGGCCATCAATTCATCATGACGCCCCATTTCAGCAATCTTTCCTTTGTCCAACAATACAATTTTATCTGCCTTTTGAATGGTTGACAATCGGTGAGCCACAACAAATGAAGTTCTGCCTTGGGTAATCAAATCAGTGGCATGTTGAATCAAACGTTCAGAGTCACTGTCTACACTGCTGGTGGCCTCGTCAAGAATTAAAATAGACGGATTGGTGAGATAAGCCCGAACGAAAGCCAATAGTTGTCGTTGACCGGCGCTCAGTACCAAACCTCTTTCCCGAACATCAAAGTCATAGCCCTGTGGTAACTGCATGATAAAATCATGAATACCCACCTTTTGGCAGGCCGCTATTACCTCTTCCCGATTGATGCTGTCATCACCCAAGGTTAGATTGTTGTAAATGCTATCACTGAATAAAAAAACATCTTGGGGAACTACCGCAATCTTTTGCCTGAGGAAATCCAATGAAAATTCGTCAATCGATCTTCCATCTAAGAGGATGCTACCGTTCTTCCTCTCGTACAAACGATTGAGCAATTGAACGATAGTCGACTTTCCGCTGCCGGTGTACCCAACCAATGCGATCATTTGACCTGCAGTTACATCAAGACTAAACTGACTAATAACCTCCTGTTCTTCGTTGTATGAAAAGTCAACATTCACAAAAGCTACATCCCCTTTCAAATGAGGAGTAGAATCAGACAAATCCGTTTGAGACTCATCTCGGTCTAACATTTGAAACACGCGATCTGCATTGATCATCCCCATTTGCAATACATTGAAATTGTCTGCCATTTGACGAATGGGACGATACATCATGGATATGAAAGTAGAAAACTGTAACAATACACCTGGTGATGAAGTTGCATCAAAAGTCCCGCGCAATGCCCAACCCAACATCAAACTCACCGACAATGCCGATAAGATTTCCACCACTGGGAAGAAAACGGAATAGGCCCAAACACCTCTGATATGCGCATCTCTATGCGTCTCGTTGATATGATCAAACTTCTTCTCTTCTCGTTTCTCTTGACCAAACATTTGCACGATGTTCATGCCTGTTACATGCTCTTGAATAAAAACATTAATGCGGGCCACCTCATTGCGCACATCATTGAAAGACTTTTTCACCGACTCTTGAAAAATCCTTGTTGCATACAACAAAATGGGAATGGGAAGAATCACTACCAAAGTCATTTTCCAATCCACCCACAACATTGCACCAATGATGACCACCAACTTTAGCACATCTCTAAAGATATCCAACAGACCGACACTAAAAACCTCCGCAATTCCATCCACATCGCTGATGTGGCGGGTGACCATCTGACCCACCGGTGTTTTATCAAAAAAGGATAAGCGAAATCCTAAACTGTGCTTGAACAATTCTGAACGCAGATCTAGTGTGATGCTCTGCGCCATTTTATTCGCTTGATAAGTTTGATAATATTGAATCAAACTTTCTAAAATCAAAACTGCGACAAAAGAAATAGAACCCCAGAGGACAGCATTGGAATTTCCAGAAGCCAAATCTTCGTCAATCAAAGAACGCATTTGCGCAGGACGAATAACGGACATTCCTGCCAGCACCAGCACCCAAAAAAAAGTGAAATAAAATTGAAAACGATACGGAGAACTCCGTTGGTATAAACGCCAAAAAATTTTCTTATCAAAAGCCTTCCCTGCACTATTGGACATATTTTCCCTCTTTTATGTATGGGTAACTTACTTGGGTAAGGTACAAACCACACGCATAAACACTATCACCTGCGGCACCTCGTTCTTGCAAATCAATGATTTCCTGCATTTGTTCTACATTCAACTTTCCTCTTCCTACCTCTATTAAAGTACCCACAACAGCCCTTACCATGTTTCTCAAAAAACGATCCGCTACAATGTGAAACACCCATTGACCCTTTTCGTCCACAGACCACTCCGCTTTTCGTACATCGCAAATGTTAGTTTTTTGCCCTCCACCGGATTTGCAAAAACTGGAGAAATCTCCCTTGCGGACCAATAATCGTGCAGCTTGATTCATTCTATCCATATCCAATTTATAAGGATAGAACATGGAGCGCTGATGCAGAAATGGATTCTTTTCGAAATGCAAAAAATAATGATAACCGCGTTCTGTTGCATCAAAACGAGAATGGCACTTGTCACCAACTTGAAAAATCTCATACACCGCAATAGACTTGGGCAGCACTTGGTTGACTCTAAACACGACTTCCGCAACATCTTCAATAGCCTTCATTGCATTGAAGTGGGCATAAAACTCAGAAGCATGAACTCCAGTGTCTGTTCGTCCGCAACCCGTGGTAATGACTTTTTCTTGTCTCAATATTTTGGAAAGGGCTGACTCAAGAACTTCCTGAACAGACAACGCATTGGGTTGACGCTGCCAACCATGGAAGTGTGAACCATCATACGACAGTTGAATAAAATAGCGCGGCCACAATGCTTCTTCCATACAAACAAGAAAGGCGCAAATATCTTGCGCCTTTTCTGGTAATGATTCAAGAATTAAATAAATATTTTGCGATCAGTCTTTTTTCCTTCGCATGTTACACGAACCACATAATAGCCCGATGACAATTGTCCCATTGGAACAATTGACTCTGATCGCTGTACTTTGTTCAGAACAATCTTTCCTTGCACATCAAATACTTCCAACGAATAAGGTTTGTTATGATTGCTCACCACGATGGCCTTTTGAATGGGATCCCAATTGATAGACACTTGATTCTGGACCGCATTAGTTAAGTTATTTGGCAGTACCGTAGACTCCATTGTTGCACTGTAAACTTTATCGCCTGAGTTCATACCATTGCCATTGGCCGCCATTCCGGTGGCATAAAATGTAATGGTACCAAAATCTTCACTCGGAGCGGTCCAGGTGAAATTGAATGTGTGTTCATCCTGAGAAGAACCACCATTCAAGTTGTGAGTAACATATTGACGAGAACTACCCTGCACCGTAAAATTCTCCGTGTGATTGTCCGTTCCTGCGGTAAAAGTTCCGACAGAATTACCGTTGGCATCCAAAGCCACAACGCTGAATCCAAAAAGACTATTGCCCGTTTGGCCAACAGTAACCGTCATATCGTAGGTTTCACCTAATGCGTGTTGACCGAAAATCATGTTTGAAGACTCAACAAAAACGTATCCACCTCCTCCGTTTAATGCTGTTCCGGCATGGCATTGTACACAAGTGCCTTCACCGGGGGCACCGGTCTTACCAACTTTACCACCTGAGCTCAATACACCACACAAGAAGAAGCTCGCGCTCAAAAGTGTTAAACCCAAAATCCATTTTGATTTCATAATCTCAAATTAATAGAAACAAGAGTACTAAAAAAAGGGATTCACATGAATCCCTTTAACATATTGACCTAATGAATTATGCCCAACTGGCTATGCGCTCTCCTGCAAACTCGCCCGCTTCCAATTGCGCTCTCACCTTGGTGAAACACTCAATCGTATAACGTACATCTTCCAAAGTATGAACTGTTGTAGGAATCAAACGCAACATGATCACGTCCTTGGGAACAACTGGATACACAACAATAGAACAGAAGATACCATGCTTCTCACGCAAAGCCAAAGTAACATTGGTAGCCTCTCCCAAACTTCCTTTTAAGAATACTGGCGTCACTACTGAATTGGTTTTTCCAATATCGAAACCAGCTTCCGTCAAACCGCTCTGCAAAGCGCGCGCAATGTTCCAAAGATTTTCTTGCAATTCAGGCTTTGTTCTGATCATATCCAAACGCTTCAACGCTCCAATCACGATGGGCATCGGCAAAGACTTAGCAAAAGTTTGAGAACGCATGTTGTATCGCAAGAACTCGATAACGTGCTGATCACTCGCTACAAATGCACCTACGGTAGCCATTGCTTTGGCAAAAGTTCCAAAGTAAACATCAATGTCAGCTTGAACACCTTGAGCGTCTCCCGTTCCGCGACCCATGTTACCGATGGATCCAAAACCGTGCGCATCATCAACAAACAAACGGAAACCGTATTCTTTCTTGAAAGCAACAATCTCCTTCAACATCCCTTGGTCTCCTGCCATACCGAAAACACCTTCGGTCATAACCATGATACCACCACCTGTCTTCTCGGTTAACTTCTTGGCCATTTTGAGCATTTTCTCAAAGCTCTCCATGTCGTTGTGTTGGAATACAAAACGCTTTCCTTGGTGCAAACGCACTCCATCAATCATACATGCATGACACTCGCTGTCGTATACCACAACGTCATTTCTGCTCACCAAAGCCTCAATGGCAGACATGCAACCCTGATAACCGTAATTCAAAAGGAATGCATCATCTTTCTGCATGAAATCAGCCAACTCATTTTCCAATTGCTCATGGTATTTGGTTTGACCGCTCATCATGCGGGCTCCCATCGGATAAGCCATGCCCCAAGCGGCTGCAGCATCAGCATCTACTTTTCTGATCTCGGGATCATTACCCAATCCCAAATAATTATTTAAACTCCAAACCAACACTGGCTTGTCACGAAAGGTCATGTGTGCACCCAACTCTCCTTCCAACTTTGGAAAAGAGAAGTATCCATGAGATTCTTTAGAATGCTGACCAATGGGTCCGCGATTGTGTTTGATTCTTTCAAAAATATCCACGTCAGTAAATTTAATTTCTGCGAAGATAAAATGATTATTCGCTTAATTTTTAAGACATACAACAGTTTTCAACACTTCATGCATAAAAAAGGGGAAGCCAAATGGCCTCCCCTATCTTAAGCAAACTGCGCCATTAATGCTGAATCATCCAATTCCAGTTGTATACCTGATGGTCCTCTGTTATAATCACTAAGCGGTACATACCACTATTGAGATGTCCAAATTGTTGAGTGAATTGTTGAACCGATTGCTTATTTGCAGAGGCGACCAACGCGCCTTTGGCATCAAACAATTGCCATTGGAAAGTAGAACTATTGACAAGCTTCACATTCAATTCTCCTTGAGATGGATTGGGATAAACAGCAATCATCTCTTGATTCAATTCGGCGATACCCACCAATTCTCCGTCACAGTTCTCATCCACTTGGTTTCCTTCAATTTCATCCATACCTGGACTGATCAAGTTATTATCATCATCACAATCACCTGTTAAAGCAACTCCGCACGGTTCGATGACATTTCCTCCAAATCCATCAATATCCATGTCGATGTAAGTAACCTGAGTATCATCACAGTCATCCATGTTTTCCACAAAACCCATTGGCGTTTGACAAGCATAATCTGTAGCATTGGGATCACCAAATCCATCGCCATCTGCATCAGCGTAATAGACATTCTGCACAAACTCATCCACTTCTGTATCACAGTTGTCATCGATGTCATTGCACGTTTCGGATTCTGCAGGACTAATAGAAGGATTACTATCATCACAATCCCCTGCTTGCGCTGCACCTCCGCAGGCAACCAATAATTCTATTCCAAATCCATCAAGATCACCGTCTGCATAGAACCAAGTCAAATCGTCACAATCATCTGAGTTGCTAACAAATCCAACTGGAACAGAACAATCAAAAGCTACCTCTTGCGCGTCCCCAAAACCATCAGCATCTGCATCTGCATAATAAACATTTTGAACAAATTCATCTGACTCTCCGTTGCAGTTGTCATCCAGATAATTGCAGATTTCAGAAGCAACAGGGTTAACATCCGAATTCATATCATCGCAATCATCTGCAGAAATCACCCCGCACGCTGCAATTGATACGCCTCCAAAACCATCACCATCTATATCTTCATAGGTCAACATTTGATCATCACAATCATCATTGTTTCCCACATAGCCAGCAGGTGTCTCACAAGTAAAAGTGCTGTTGTTTGCATCACCATAACCATCACCATCATAATCTGCGTAATAAGTCAAGGAATTCACAGCACTGTTGGGATCGTAGTCATTGCAATCTGTATTGTAAATGGAACCCCCACAGGCCACAAGGACATTGGCACCATAACCATCTTGATCTATATCTTCGTATAGAACCACAGCATCGTCACAATCATCAGAGTTGTACACACCGCAATTTTCCAATACATCCGAACCAAAGCCATCAAAATCGGAATCGGCGTAGGTCAGAGAAAAATCATCACAATCTGGATCAGAAGTATTGATGTCGATGTAAACAAAACCAGGATCAGCAAAACAGCCCCAGTAGGCAACATTCCAATTGGCATAACCATCACCATCCTGGTCTTGACCATAGTAGGCTCCACCAACTGCATTGGGATCATTGTCAAAACAATCCAATTGGGTCACTCCATCTTGGTACAGGATATAACCAGGTTGGGCTGAACAACCTTGGTAGTAGTTGTAAAAATCACCAAAACCATCGGCATCGAAATCAGCTGTATAATAGCTAAAAGTAACATTGGGATCCGCATCATTGCAATCATCACTATTGTATACTCCGCAACCCGTGGGTACCGATGTTCCATATCCATCTGCATCCATATCGGCATACATGACGGCATTGTCATCACAATCCGAATTGTCCAATACATAACCTGGAATGGACTCGCAACTAATCCAAATTCCGTTGGCCTCACTTCCAAATCCATCCGCATCAGAGTCTTGGAACCAAGTAGGCAAAACGCCATTGTCAATTTCCCCATTGCAATCATTGTCTGCACCATCACAAACTTCTTCCGTCGGTGTTAAAATACAACTACCATCGTCCTGAGTTGCATCGGCAGAAAAATTACAAGCCAGCGGATCTGTGCATCCATTGATGATATTGGTAAGTGTATTGGCGTCTATGGCCACGTAAACTATGGAATTCATATTGTAATCTGCCGCGTTGGGTTGGTTGGTTGAAAATCCAGGAACCAAATCGCGCTGTGCAGTCATGTGCACATTTCCATCATACACGCGAGGAGCTGCGCAAGCATAATTGTATTCCCAATTGACCCCGTCAATATTGGGTGAAACATCCGTTGGCGCCGACCAAGTAAACCCACCATCAGTTGATTTTACCATAAACAAATGACGACGGAAAACACCATTCTCCATTGTTCCTTCCTTGACGGCATCATATAAAAGCAGAATATCACCATTGTCATTGAGCACAACATTGGGATGATTTACCAAACCACCAAATCCGTATGCACCCATTTGACTCCAATTAATGTTTACATCACCAATTATATTGGGCGCGATACCAGCAGAAACATTTAAATCGTCTGATACATCCAGCGGGTTGCCAGATGAAGCAGAATTCCAATAACGAATTTCACCTGAAGCAGGATAAAAGCTGTATTGACCATCATACACATATGGAGCATCGATATAATCCATTGTGGCATAAGAAACATGCACTACTCCGTTGTTATCTACAGCAACGCTTCCTGAGGTGCTGGTTGATGTAATTCTATCCTCTATTCCATCACCATCGACATCCGTCCCTGAATCAATCACGTAGTTGTCAATGGGAAAGTCATGAAAAATATGACGAGTCCATGTATTTCCATTGTCATTTGAAATCCAAACATAGGAATCTTGAAGAGAACCAAAACAGGCGACAGCCACTGTATTTCCTGAAGCCGACATGGCGTAAGTATCGCTATCAAAGCCAAAAATGGGAGATGCCAACCCTTCGAAGGTCATATCATTAATATCCCACGTCAAACCACCATCTTGCGATCGGTAATACAACATCTGCTGATCCAAACCGTCAATGTAGGCACCGTTTATTGGTGTAGAAGCCACCATATGTATAGAATTTCCATCTAATCCTCCAGCTGCAGTCCTGCACCAAAGAACAGGCTCGCTAACTGTGGAAGGAACATAGCCCAACTCTTGCCATGGTCCATTAGAGATAATATCTCGACCTACCATTCTGATTCCGGTTCCATCATGCGCAAAAAGCCATTCAACACCATTGGCAGTATGAATCAAACTGGGCCAACCTGAACGATAAGACTCCACCCGTGAACTCGGGATTTCTGACCAAGCTGAAGTAGTTGGATTCCAATGATTGTAACCAGTACCACGATCAGCAAAGGCAGTGGGATTAAAACCTTGGGTCCAAACTGCAGACACTCCGTATTGGTCTGCAATGACCCTTGCACCGATTGTAGCATTGGTCTGCAGGTCATACAAGGTATGCCCAATTTCAGTGACATAACTCTGTGCCATCAAAAGTGCAGGCACAATCAACAGCCAAATGGCAAAAATTTTCTTTTTCATTTTTAGTTAAGGATTTGGAGTGAAGGTATATGTATTTCATTGGAATTGTCCTATGGGCTGAGAAATTCTCCCTTAAAATACTCCTTTGTAACTAGAAAATCGAGCAATAACTGCGACCACATGACATTATTTGCGAGCTTGCATAGCAAAACAATCTCATCTCGTAACTTTGCCGCATGAATCTTTCTTTGGAAAACAAAAACGCCTTGGTTTGCGGAGGCTCACAAGGCATTGGTGCAGCAGCAGCCATAGAGTTAGCAACATTGGGCGCTAACGTTACTTTGATGGCGCGCGATGCAGAGCGATTGAATAATGTTTTGGCTCAATTGCCTTGTACTAAAGGACAACACCACCAAATCTTGGTCGCCAACTTTGCCCATAATTCAGAAGTGCAAACTGCCATTGAAGCATTTTCACAGAACAACACCATTCATGTTTTGATTAACAACACCGGCGGACCCAACCCAGGTAAGGCGCATGAGGCAGGTATTGATGAATTTCGTTTGGCTTTCAATTTACACCTCATCAATTTTCAGATCATAACGCAGGCCTTGTTGCCCAAGATGAAAGAAAGCGGATACGGACGCATCATCAATGTGATTTCCACTTCTGTCAAGCAGCCATTGCCCAACTTGGGCGTGAGCAACACCATACGCGGGGCAGTTGCCAACTGGGCCAAAACCTTGTCATCAGAATTGGGCCCCTATGGCATCACCGTCAACAATGTATTGCCTGGAGCCACAGCAACAGGACGTTTAAGCCAGATCATCACCAACAAAGCCAATAAGACCGGCCACAGCGTGGATGATGTCACGGAGGAGATGAAAAGAGAAGTCCCCTTGGGACGTTTGGCATTGCCAGAAGAGATTGCCGCAGGCATTGCGTTCCTTTCCACGCCAGCCGCCGCGTATATCAATGGCATCAATCTGCCCATTGATGGGGGTAGGACGTTGTCACTGTAGGGGCGAATTGATATTCGCCCTGAAGCGATGAAGGGATGAGGGGATTGGGAAATGTTGTTAATGCCTGATTTAGCTTGACCGATTTTTTGTAAATCTCTTTTAGGACATTACCTCTCCCCTCCTAATCGAACGCAGTGAGAGAAAGGAGGGGTGGCCCGCAGGGACGGGGTGGTCAGCTGTTAGTGCCTGATTTAGCTTGACCGTTTTTTTTGCAAATCAATTATAGGACAGGACACAGTACTTCATTATTCCAGAAATAATAACTTCGATAGCTCAAATTATTTTAATTGAAAACTTAACAATTAAAATGCTCTTACAGGCCTCACACTGTATGTATAGCCTTTGTTGTGTCCGGAACTTCCCTTAGAAAAAAAAGGTGGGCACGAACTAGAAAAACAATAACCGGTTCCACTAAGGGCATGATATTCTGAAGAAGTCCAATAAAAATTACTCGTCAATTGACCGAGTCCATTTTCTGCTAAATTTTTCAATATCAAATTCATTTCATCACGAGAAGGCAAAAACCAATCATTCTTCCCTCCTAAATTTAAATCCGAACAAACCCTCGCAGCATGCATTTGATCACAGTTGTTGACTATGATTCCTGTATTTTGAGCCCCCATTCCAACCGAATTTGAAACACCCATGCTTACTCCTTCACATCCCCAAGGCCTTGTGGGTAATTGATCAATCAAACTCATTTCTAAATATTGCCATCCTCCATTGCTATTTCCTTTGTCAAAAAAAACTAATCCACCTCCTTGTCCCAGGTATCCCACAGGCAAGGTGGTAAAACTCACTTCATTTCCGTATACACTTATATTATTCTCTGTTATTAAATATGACCTTAAAAAATATGTAGTCCCCGGCTTAAGCAGGTGCGTATATTG
>JBEISW010000068.1:0-9568 GCA_040375215.1 Crocinitomicaceae bacterium
ATATAAATACATCTGGAGATGAAATGTTCCCATGGATGGAGGAAAATACCTTGTATTTTTCATCCAATACAATTCCTGGATTGGGCGGTTTTGACATTTTCAAAGCCACTAAGGGAGAAGAAATGAGTTTTTCAGCGCCAACCAATTTGGGTCATCCCATTAATTCATCATCGGATGATTTTGCTTTGATTATTGATCGTAGCGCGAAAAAATTGTATAATGTTGAGTATGCTGGTTTTTTCACATCCAATCGCCCAGGGGGTAGAGGCAAGGATGATATTTACCAATTCAAGGATGTGCCGGTATTGTTCACTATGCAAGGTTTTGTTTATGATGATAAGACTGGGAATCCTGTGGAAGGTGCCAGTGTTGTAGTCAAGAGCACTGATGGTTCAGAGTACAAATTGTCTACTGACAAATCTGGAGCTTTTAACCTGGATAACACCCAAGTTCTTGCTGATAACACCTATATGGTTGATGTTGATAAAACGGATTACATCGGTATTCAAGGTGACCGGTTTTCAACAAGGAATTTAAGGGAGAATACTAATTTCGCTAAGGAATATTTTATCCAACCCATTGAAAAAGATGTTGAGTATCACATGCCTTTGGTTCAGTATCCTTATAACAAAACAGAATTGTTGGTAAATGAAACAGTGAATTCTCAAGATTCTTTGAATTATTTATTCGATTTATTGGCTAAAAACAAAACTTGGAAGATTCAGTTGGAGGCGCATACAGATGCACGTGGTAGCGTTGAAGCCAATCAAACCTTATCTGACGGTCGTGCAAAAACCTGTTATGATTACTTGGTCGGAAAAGGAATTGATGGGCGCAGAATTATCCCAGTAGGTAAGGGAGAGTCTCAGCCTATAACAATGAAGAAAGACCAAGGAAACTTTAAAGGTGGAGAAATTTTAACTGAGGAGTACATCGCAAAGCTGTCAACCAATGAAGAGAAAGAGTGGGCACACCAACTAAATCGCAGAACGGTTTTCCGCATTTTGGCGACTGATTTTGACCCCAGTAAACCGGATGCAGCCCCTGCTCCAGCTCCAGGAAAACCAGGTGCTAAGCAAAATGGAGCAAAACCCGAATCGAAGAAACCATAATGTTTAAGACTTGACACAAGTTTTGGAATATTAGCAAATAATAAATATTACTTTTGCAGCGGGTTAATCCCGCTGCTTTTTTTTAATTCTATGAGTGATTCACAACGATACCAACAAAGGGGCGTTTCAGCTAAAAAAGAAGATGTGCATGAAGCCATTGCAAAAGTTGATAAAGGACTTTTTCCTAAGGCTTTTTGTAAGATCGTTCCTGATTTTTTAACTGGAGATGAAGATTATGCACTGGTAATGCATGCCGATGGGGCAGGTACAAAATCATCATTGGCCTATATGTATTGGAAGGAAACAGGTGACGTTTCTGTTTGGAAGGGAATTGCCCAAGATGCAGTTGTAATGAATTTGGATGATTTACTTTGTGTTGGAGTTACCGATAATATTCTTTTGAGTTCAACAATTGGAAGAAACAAAGGCCTTATTCCTGGTGAGGTAATCAAAGCCATTATTGAGGGTACTGAGGAGTTGGTTGAAGAGTTGAAAGAAAATGGAATTGGAATAAAAACAACAGGCGGGGAAACCGCAGATGTAGGAGATTTGGTGAAGACGATAATTGTTGATAGCACTGTTGTTGCCAGAATCAATAGATCAAAGGTGATTGACAATGCTAATATTGCTGCAGGTCAAGTTATTGTTGCTTTTGCTTCAGATGGACAAGCTTCATATGAGAAAGAATACAATGGGGGAATGGGAAGCAATGGTCTTACTTCAGCAAGACATGACGTCTTTTCAAAAGATTATGCCTCAAAGTATCCAGAGTCCTTTGATTCGAATATACCCATTGAATATGTTTTTTCAGGCAGTCAAGAATTAACTAGTGTGATTGATGGAGTTCCGTTGGATGCAGGGAAGTTGGTGCTGTCTCCTACAAGAACGTATGCACCTTTGGTGAAGAAGATTTTAGATTGGAATAGAGGGGCTGTTAAAGGTATGGTGCATTGCAGTGGCGGAGGACAAACCAAAGTGTTGCATTTCATAGGAAACGTTCATGTGATAAAAGATCAGCTAATGCCCATTCCTGTATTGTTTAATTTGATTCAACGTGAAAGTGGAACAGATTGGAAAGAGATGTACCGTGTTTTTAATATGGGACATCGACTTGAGATTTATACAGATGAAACCGATGCCTCAAAAATGATAGAGATTGCGCGTTCAATGAATATAAATGCACAAGTCATTGGGAGAGTGGAGGAAAGTCAATCAAAGAAGTTGACTATTGTTACAGATAAAGGCACATTTGAATATAACGATTGATGATAGATTTGTTACAACGCCTGTTGGCCATAGAAGACCGATATGTGGAGGTTTCTAAGCTGATTACAGACCCTTCTGTCATTTCGGACATGAAGCGATATCCTTTGTTAATGAAGGAGTATAAAGATTTGGAAAAGATTGTTGATAAAGGCAGGTTGTATAAGAAGTCAAAAGATGACTTTCAAGGAGCCAAAGATATTTTATACAGCCAGGAAGATGCCGCACTGAAGGAGTTGGCTCAGATGGAGTATGATGAGTTGGAGCCATTGATAGAATCTTTGGAAAATGAGATTAAGGTTATGCTGATTCCAAAAGATCCGGAAGATGAAAGAAATTGCGTTGTGGAAATTAGAGGTGGTACAGGAGGAGATGAAGCAGCCATATTTGCAGGGGATCTGTTTAAAATGTATACACGTTATGTTGCCAATAAGGGTTGGAAGTATGAAGTTCTAAGCCTAAGTGAAGGCACTGCTGGAGGATTCAAGGAGGTTGTTTTTGAAGTTCAGGGTGTCGATGTTTATGGTACGATGAAGTTTGAAAGTGGCGTGCATCGTGTCCAGCGTGTTCCTGAGACAGAAGCACAGGGCCGCGTGCATACATCGGCAGCAACGGTTGCGGTAATGCCAGAAGCTGAAGAATTTGATGTTGTCATTAACCCAGCAGATATCCATAGAGATACTTATCGAGCCAGTGGAGCAGGGGGACAGCACGTCAATAAGACAGAGTCAGCGGTTCGTTTAACGCATGCACCTACAGGTGTTATTGTTGCTTGCCAAGAAGGTCGCTCTCAACATGAGAATCAGGAAAAGGCTATGCAAATGTTGCGTACGAAAATCTTTGAAGCAGAGGTGAACCGACGACATGAAGAACGTTCAAAAATGCGGAAGTCATTGGTGAGCACTGGTGATCGCTCGGCAAAAATCAGAACGTACAATTTCCCGCAAGGGAGAATGACCGATCATCGTATCAATTTAACCCTTTACAACCTTGATGCGGTGATGAATGGTGAAATTGATGATATTATAGAAGCGCTTCAAGTGGCTGAAAATGCTGAGAAGTTATTGGCTGGTAATAATGATTAACTATGAACCGAAAAAAGTTAGCGGCGATTATTCATGAAAGAAAATCGCTTTTGTGTGTGGGGTTGGATATCGATTTGAAATTGATTCCAGCAGGAATAGATCCTTTGACCTTTAATAAATCCATTATTGACGCTACTAGGGATCTCGCAGTAGCCTATAAACCCAATTTGGCATTCTATGAGTGTTTAGGGAAGAAAGGTTGGGAATTGTTTGATGAGACTGTCAAGTATATTGGAAAGGAACATTTCATTATTGCCGATGCTAAGCGAGGGGATATAGGAAATACCAGTAAATATTACGCTCAAACGTTCTTTGAGACATATGCTTGTGATGCAGTGACCATTGCTCCATATATGGGTGAGGATAGTGTAACTCCTTTTTTGGGATTTGAAGATAAGTGGGCTATTGTGTTGGGTTTGACATCCAATAAGGGAGCCAATGATTTTCAATTACAAACGATGGGAAATGAGATGTTGTATCAAACGGTGCTTCGCAAAGTTGCATCTTGGGGCAATGACGAGAATATCATGTTTGTGGTTGGTGCTACCCAGGTAAGCTCGATGATTGAGCTTCGAAAAATTATACCGAATCATTTCCTACTCGTGCCAGGTGTCGGAGCCCAAGGAGGAAGTCTTGAGGAAGTTCTTCAATATGGGATGACGCAGGATGGAGGTCTTTTGATCAATGCCTCGCGGAGTATTTTGTATGCATCCAATGGATTGGATTTTGCCGAAGCTGCAAGAGCTGAGGCAATCAAAATGCAGAAGGTCATGGCAGTTTATCTTTCCTAATGTTTTCATAGTATATTTAACTCGTGCAAAAAATGTATCAATGTCCAACTTGTTCCACGGCTTTGAAAGCGGGGAATAATCTTTACCATTGCGAACCTTGCGGTATCGACTTTGAAGTCAAAGATGAAATTGCTTTTTTACTGGATGAAAAACAACTGGGCTGGTCTGATAAAAAGTTGCGAGATACCTTCTATGATGGTATTTTGGGTAAATTTTATCAGCGATTAATGCCCTTGCTTTCTGTTCCTGCACGACCATGGAACATTTCCAAAATAGACTGGTCGTTGTTTGCCGTGGTTTGGTTGGTGTTAATTGTCTCAACTGTATTGACATTTAACGGGTTGATTTTGCCAGATGGACCAAGTGTAATTTTCTTGATTTCGATTCTTTTGCTAGTGTTATTGGGTTTGTTTTTTATAAGACAGCCTCATTTTTTCCATTTGCTATGGACTGCAATCCCCACAAAAATTAGTTTAGAACGAGAAAAGTATCGTTATTACAAATCATTCTCTGAGTTGCACAAGGAGGTTCAAAATAATATCATTGCGAGTTCAAGTAAACTAAACATTCTTGATATTTCAACAGGGACCGGCAACGCTCTATTGCGACATGGTTGGACTCAATTAAATGCTGAGGTATATGGTTTTGACCTATCAGAAACGATGCTTAGGCAGTTGCAAAGGACGGCTAAAGAAAACAATGTTGCTCTGAATTTGGTTTTGGGAGATGCATGTCGTTTGCCATTTGGTAACGAGTCATTTGATGTTGTGACCAATTACGGGGCTATTAATGGATACACTGACATTAAGAGAGCTCTATCTGAGATGGTAAGGGTATTAAAGCCCGGTGGATATGGCGTGTTCTTAGACGAGCAGTTATACACAAAGGCAACATGGATTGAACGTCAATATTTTTCAAAAGTGCTGAGTTCACACAATCTCATACACCATTGCCCAAGTGATTTATTGCCCACAGAAATAAAAGATGTGACTGTTCATCAAGTCTATGAATTTTACTACCTCTGTATTTTTAGGAAGCCTATTTGATTAGCTGGAGAGCCTAAATTAGTCTCCCAATGCCTCAGCTTTTTTCAACTCTTCGTCAATGATTTCCTCAATTTGTTTGCGCTCAGAATCATTGAGTTTTTGATTTATTTTGACTTGTTGCTTTAAATAGCGGTACATGTGCTTTTTATGAAGTTCGTAGGCAACGTAAGTAGTGTAGTTTCCTTCTGCGTTTCTGTATTGTTCTTGTCCTACTTTTCTTAAATCAGCCAATTTGGTGTTGGTTACTTCCCTAATTAAAGATTCGAATTTCTCAGTTATCTCAGATGCCTGGCCAACTTCAGTCTCGCTCATGTGTTGATCCGTCACGCCTTTGATTGTCGTGCTCATTTGCTGAGCCAATTCCTTTTTGGCTTGGAGATCAGCTTTGCTTTCGGAAATGTTTTGATCTTTACTCTCACCTTTTCCGACGCCTCTGAAATAGCGGTTGTTGCTCTCATATTTTTCTCCTGTAAAAGGTTCTTTTACTTTTGAGCCTAGGAATTTATTCGTGCTGCATGCCGTCAGCAATAGAACTGAGGCGAATAGCAATGAGAAAATGTTTTTCATGTTCGAAATTTAAGAAGGTTTTCTAAAAATGATGCCAATGCCGAGAAAAACGTTAAAATCGTTTTGTTTCCAACCAATCAGTGCTAATTTGCGTCTGCAAGAAAATAAACCAAAAAATACGCATGAAAAAAATCTACATGATTGGAATGTTGTTGTTTAGTATGACAACATTAATGGCTCAGACATTTGTTCAGGGTAACCTTCCTGGACAATATTATTCAGGGGGTGTTACTGGCGTCTGGGACATGAATAGTGATGGACTTAACGACATTGTGGTCATGGATCAAAGCACAACATTGCGCATATTGTTCCAGCAACCTAATGGTTCTTTTACTCAAGTGAATACGGCCACTTCACCCTTGGGTCAGGCCCAATGGGGTATGACAGTTGGTGATTATGACAATGATGGATTTGGCGATGTCATGTGCGGCGGGAGTTATGATGGCGTTCATTTTTACAATATCGACGGAGATGGTAATGCGGTTATGACGACAAACAATTCAGCGGATATTTTTATGCAGGCTTGTTTGTTCGGCGATATCGATAATGACGGATGGTTGGATGCATTTGCTTGTCACGACGATGGACCTTCTTTTATGTTCAGAAATGATAGTACAGGCAACATGGTTCCAGATCAAACCCTAATCAATTATAACTTGTATCAAGGTAATTATCCTGGCACCAACGATCCATTGATGTCAGGAAACTATGGTAATGAGTTCAGTGATTTTGATCGAGACGGTGATATGGATTTATTGGTAGCCAAATGTCGTCAAGCTTCTAACGATCCTTTGGATCCACGCCGTACCAATTTGCTTTTTGTTAATGACGGTAACAATGTGTATACTGATGATGCAGCGGCGCGTGGATTGGTGAATCTTGAGCAATCTTGGACAGCCACCTTTGGAGATATAGATAACGATGGAGACTTTGATTGTTTCATGACCACACACTCTGGCGGTATCAAGATGTATGAGAATAGCGGGTTAGGATATTTTACAGATATTTCTCAAGCTGCAGGTTTGACGACGCAAGGTTTCTTCATGCAGGGACAGATGGCTGATTTTGATAATGACGGATATTTAGATGTTTTGTATGCTGGAGGTAATTTTGGTTATTATCACAATAATGGTAATAGGACCTTTACTCAAATGAACAGCTCGATAGCCAATCCTCAAACTATGCACGGTTATGGTCTAGGTGATTTGAACAATGATGGATTCACTGACATCTATGCTAATTATGGAACGGGCTATGTTTCGCCGTCCAATCAAAATGATATTCTTTGGCTGAGCCAGCCTAATGGAAACCATTGGGTAGGATTTAACTTGGAGGGAACCATTTCCAACAGAAATGCTGTTGGAGCATTGGTTGAGATCCATGGGCCTTGGGGAACACAAATACGTGAAGTTCGAACTGGGGTTTCTTATGGTATTACCAATTCCAATATTTTGGTTTTTGGAATTGGAAGTAGCACCTCTATTGACTATGCAGTTATTCATTGGCCTGCTGGTGGAACTCAGGTAGTGACCAATCCACAAATTGATGCTTACACATCATATTCAGAATTGCCTTGTTTTGACAATCCAACGGTGAGCATTACAAGCAATGGTGCAACCTCTATTTGTCCAGGTCAAACAATTGATATTGTTGCTACGACAAGCAGTCCAATCGGAACGCCATCTATTGTTTGGTCGAATGGCGCTAGTACATCTGATATTTCTGTCGGTGAAAGTGGTGTTTACTCGGCTTATGCGTATGATGCTGCAAGCGGATGTGCAACAGCATCGAATCAGATTTCTATTTCAGTGGATGATCAACAACCCCCAACCATCAGTGTTCAGGGCGAAGAGGTGACATGTGAAGGTACGCCTGTGACATTAACAGCCAGTTCAGGAAATGCTTATTTGTGGAGCAATGGGTGGACTGAGCAATCATTGAATGTTGATGTTTCTGGTGATTATAGTGTTCAAGTTGATGGTGGTTGTGGCTTTATCGGTTCCGCCGAAACGGTGAGTATAAACCTATTGGACGCTCCAACATTAACAACCCAAGACTATCAAATTGATATTTCAGGTAATGTAGATATGTCAGTTGTCGGAAATGGCAATATTTCTTGGTATTCTGATGCTAATGGAACTTCCCTTATTTCAGAAGGAAGTGCCTATTCTGCATCTGTAAATTCAACTACAACTTTCTATGTAGAAGCTGTGAATAATTATCCAGGGACTGAGGGTCAAGGTGGTAATCCAGCGAATTCAACCTCAGGACAATATTCTAATTCTACGTTCCATTTGTTGTTTGATGCTATGCAAGACATTATCATTGATAGTGTCATGGTTTATGCGCAAAACGCAGGAACAAGAAACATCGAATTGGTGGATGCTAATGGTACTCAAATTACTTCAGGAACTTTCAATGTTCCTGCAGGCCAGTCATACATTGCTTTGAATTTTGCTGTACCTCAAGGCACAGGTTATGGTTTGCGCCCTGTGCCCAATTCACAGCCAGGTTTGTGGAGAGATGGATTGGGTTCAACACTGAACTTCCCCTACAATATTAATGACGGATCAAGTAACACCTTGGCAGCCATTACAGGAACTACAGTGCAACAACCAAACTCTTTGAATTATTATTACTTCTTTTATGATTGGCACGTGAGCACACCTTCTTTTGAGTGTTCAACAGGATTGCAGCCCGTGACAGTTTATGTTGGAAATGTTTTGGGTTGTACATCGCCAGATGCGTGCAATTTTAACCCAATTGCAACTACAGAAGACAACACGTGTATGTATCCAGGTTCGCCATGTGACGATGGAAATGCTGCAACAATCAACGATGTCTATGCGGCAGATTGCGCTTGCGTAGGAGAGACTGTTAGTGTCAATGAGGCGGCTGAATCCCTTGGATTTGGTGTTTACCCTAATCCAACACAAGGTGTGCTGAACATTCAAATTCCAGCCATTCAAGGTTCTATTCAATTGTCTGTTATGGATGTAAATGGACGTATGGTTGAGCACCGCAAATTGAATGGAATGAATCAAATTGGAATTGTTCAATTGAACCTGAGTCATTTGGCCAGCGGTTGGTACAATGTGAAAATGGTAACCGATTTGGGCGTGCAAAATTTGAAATTTCAAAAGAACTAAATCAGTTTTAGTCAATTGAAAAACCACCTTCGGGTGGTTTTTTTTTATTGTACAATCTATTCGTATTTAATTCGTTTGTAGTTTCACCACATGAAGAAAATCTACCTCTTGTCTTTTTTTGCAATGATTGGAATTCATTCCGCATTGGGACAAAAGGTATTACCCAAGAATTTGCCTGAGTGTGATGATAGCCCTTTTCACTTTGGCTTTTTGGTGTCTGGTAACCGATCTTTTTTTGATATCCGACAGAAGTACGAAACGACGTTTGAAGATAGTTTGTTTGGCATAGTCAATGATCCTCAGCCAGGTTTTAACTTGGCATTGCTCGCTTCTTACAATCCTGTTCCTGCTTTGAGTTTTCGTTTTATTCCTGGTCTCGCATTCCAAGATAGAGCGCTTCAATTTCGATTTTTGAAGTCCAATGGCAAGGAGGAATCGGTGATGGTAAGAACAGAGTCTGTTTGGCTTGAATTTCCGGTGCTTTTAAAAATGAGAACCAATCGCGTTGGGAATTTTGCATCTTATGTGCTGGCTGGTGCCAAATATGGTATTGAT
>JBEISW010000066.1:0-9788 GCA_040375215.1 Crocinitomicaceae bacterium
ATAGAATACGACCTCTTTGGGATTCAATCCAGATTTTATTTGCCTAGGGTTAGTGGAAATTTCTTCCACCTGAAATCCTGCTGATTCAAGTCGTTTGGGATAATCATTGCCATAAACGCGAACATGATCGTTTTGTCCAAAATGCTTCTCTCTTTCTTCAGGTGATTGGATTGTCTTATCCTCGTAGGTCTTGTCTATTTTTCGAGATATGGGAACTTGTAGTATGGCACTACCGCCTGGTTTCAGAACACGATGCAACTCCCTCATGGCGATTGAATCTTCCTGGATGTGTTCCAGCACATGGTTGCAAATGATCCAATCAAATTGCCCTTCCGGAAATGGAAGCGCTGTAATGTCCATATTTTGCACGGAATCATCATATTGATATCCTTCCATGTGCCGATCTCCCTGCACGTAGCTCCTGGGCTGTTGTTTGGCAATCCATTGATACAAATTCCATTCTGGAGCAATGTGTAAAATGTTCAACTGAGGCCATGTCGACGTCGGAATTCTCTCTTGTAGAAAAACATAAACCAAACGTTCTCGATCATTGCTACCACAACTAACACAGATATTTTTTCTTCTTCCTGCACCAATAATCTCCAATTCTTTATTCACCTCTACATCAACACCTGAATAGGCCCAATCCCTACATCTGTATTGGCAAATGGGGCATTGGTAGGTTGTGCCCTTGTAAAATATACGTTTTAGTTTTCTCTTCAGATTATTCAACATCGAAAACAATCCTTAAGAAATATTGTCATAGATCTCTCTCATATTTTTCCATGCACTTTCTTCAGAATAATATGTTTTGAAATGTTGTTGAATGGTTTGAGGAGAGAAATTTACTTTTTGATCAAATGCTTGTTGCAATGCTTGACTCAATGAGTTGATGTCATCTTTCTCACAAAGTATGCCTACTGACGGATTGATGATTGTTTCTGGCCCTCCGCATTTGGTGGATAATACAGGTATACCATAGGCCATGGCTTCAATACAGGTCATTCCAAACGTTTCATAACTCGAGGCAATTACTAGGAAATCACTTTTTTTGAGTTGTTCTATTACAGAGGATCTAGGAATAAATCCTGTGATCGTGACATTGCTTTTTAATTCAAACTTTTCAATAAGCTCTTTGGCTTTATTGAGATAAGGGCCAGACCCGCAAAATGTCAAATGACACTTTTGTCTTTGAGGGATTTTTGAGAATGCCTCTATCAACCGCAAAGTTCCTTTTCGGTCATCCAATGTTCCGATACAAAGGAAGGTGAATGGTTTTTGATCGGTTGATTCTTCTCCATTGCTATCATTTTGTAATAGGTAATTGGGTAAGAAGCCATCAAAGGGTTTGAAGTCTTGTCCGTAGTAACCAGATAGTGTTTCTATTTGAACTTTGTACGCAAATCTTCCATGTGCATTTTTAATAAACGCTTGAAAATCTTCTTTTGAAAAATAGGGATGGCAAAAGGTGTTGTACTTCGTTTCAAAATGTTGAGCACTATATACCGGTGAGTGTTCAAACAGTAAATATGGAATTTTGAATTTTGTCGCAATGAGATTTGTAATGTAGGGCATGGAGTGGAAAATGTAATGCTGTTGAAGTAAGTCTGGTTTTCCAATTTTGTTCATCAGTGACTTCATGCGAAACACAACCTGCCAATACATTATTTTTTTTCTGATTAAAGTGGATACAAATGGAATATTGTAGAGCGGAATGGATATGATGTTTTCACCTCTTTTTGAAGTATAGGTCAAGTGTTTTTTGTATGGGAAAAAGAACTCCAAGATGTTCTTAAATTGAAATATGATTACAGTTGTGGTAACTCCATTTTCATGTGCCATGTGAACAGCATCCTCCACAAAAGGATTGCCTTTGGTTTGATTGCTTGGGTAACCCCAAGAAAAGATGAATATGCGTTTAGTCATTTTGTTGATTAACGATTGGTAGATTTTCAATTTCTGTTAATTGGTAATTGGAACACAATTCATTCAGGTTGTGTTAGTGTTTCTTGTGAAAAGTATGAAACGAATATACGGATTGAATTTTAGTTTTTAATCTTTGGGTGCGTATTAAATACAAAACCCGCCGAAGCGGGTTTTAAGTTGTATGAAAAGATTATTTCTTTTTCTTAGGATCTTTCTTAGGTGCAGGAGCTGGAGTAGGCTCCATAATGGTGTTAACAGGAGCTTCAATTGTTTTCTCCTCAATGACGGGTGTGTGATAGTACGTCAATTCATCAACGATGTTCTTTCCTCCCATCAATTTCTCCACAACAAACAAGACATAACGGATGTCCACGCAAATGGTTCTTTGCAAATCTTTCTCATACGCAATGTCGCCACTCATGGCTTCCCAGTTGCCGTCAAAGGCCAATCCAATCCAATTGCCATTGGCATCCATCACAGGACTTCCTGAATTACCGCCGGTAATGTCTAAATCACCAATAAAGCATGTTACCAATTCACCTTTCTCGTTGGCATATTGACCAAAATCTTTGTTCTTGATCAATTCCACCAATTTGTCGGGAACAACAAATTCAGGATTGCTGTTGTCCCATTTCTCTAAGATACCATTGGTGGTGGTGTAGTAATCATAAATCAATGCATCTGCAGCTTTGTAATTCTTGATTTTACCATAGGTAACACGCATTGTACTGTTGGCATCAGGAGCCAATTGACGGGTTTCCATTTTGCGGTATCCTGCCACAAATTCACGGTAACCTTTGTTGAATTTGCCAATTGGATTCTTGGCTCTTATTCCATCTGCAAATTCAGCAGAGGCTGTTGCGACTTGCATACCCAAATCCTTATTCAATGCTTTCTCTGATGGTTCAGCAAGGAAGTTCTTCAAGTAAACATCATTCATTACCATGCTGGTTTTGAAGATTTGTGCAGCCAATTTGGCTGTATTGTTTTTGTACTTCTTAGCCAAAATGGTTTTCATCCATTCTGGGGTGCTGAGCAGCATCAATGTTCTTTTTAAACAAATCAACCAACGCGACAAATACTGCCTCATCTAATTTGGCATTGTATTCCTTTTTAAAGGCTTCTTGATTGGCCAAAATTTCTTTCTCCATTTCAGCGCGTTTGGCCTTGTCCATTTCTTTGGCATAGGCAGTCAATGCTCCTTTCAATTCTACAGCATGTCCCATGAACTCAGCTCCACCAGCCAAACACAAACCGGCATAGGTGGACAATACTACTTGTCCGTCCCACTCACTGTGGTATTCTTTAATCAATCCCAATGCATTGCCATATTGTTTTTTACGGTCTGCATCGCCAGCATCAACCCAATTGTGAAATTGATTTTCAATTCTCAACTTCTTGGACTTAACATCCAGTTTCTTCAAACCTTGTGTTTGTCCAATATAGTATTTCCATGTGTTGGCAATGCTGGCGTATTTCGCCGCATACATCAAACGAATGGCAGGATCTTCATCCATGAATTTTTTCCATGTTTCTAGCTTGGTTCCAAAACCATTGATGATGGCAGGATTGCGTCCGTTGATAGCCTGCTCTATTCCGAATGAAGTAAGGTAACGACTGGTTCTTCCAGGGTATCCCATGATCATGGCATAATCACCTTCCTTAATTCCTTCGATGTTGGTCTTCAAATGGTACTTAGGTTGGTACGGTTTGTTGTTCACTGAGTAAGGCGCAGGCTCATTTTTCTCATTAGCATAAATACGGATCATGCTAAAATCACCGGTGTGTCTTGGCCACATCCAGTTGTCCGTGTCACCACCAAATTTTCCAACGCTTTCGGGAGGATTTCCTACCAGTCGGATGTCATTGTAGGTTTGGTAAACGAAAAGGTAAAATTCATTGCCATAAAAGAATGATTTGACCTCGGGCTCATATTTACCATCCATCTTGTTGCGTCCTGCAATTTCTTTTGATTTGGCAGCAATGGCTTTGTCACGTTCTTGCTCCGTCATCTCCGGTTTAACTACACCCAAAACCTCAGCGGTTACATCCTCAACGCGGATCAAAAAGCTAATGGCGAAATTGGGAATCGGTAATTCTTCTTCAAATGACTTGGCACAAAATCCATCTTGCAAATAGTTCTTGTCCACTGAGGACAATGTTTGGATGCCATCATAGGCGCAGTGGTGGTTGGTGAAAACCAAACCTTGTGCACTCACTACCTCACCGGTACAACCGCCGTAGTTCAAGCGAACGATTGCGTCTTTCAAGCAAGCTTGATTGATGCTGTATATTTCTTCCTGCGTTAGATTAAGCCCCATGTTGGTCATTTCCGCATGCTGAATGCGATTCAACAGGGCCACAACCCACATGCCTTCTGTGGCACTGGCCAGCATGGTCAACGATACAGCGATCGTTGTCATCCATAATTTTAATTTATTCATGATTGTTATTCGGATTAATTAAGTTCCATTGTGTATTGGCTATTTCTTGGTCCAACCAAATGGCCAAGTTTTTTAGATTCTGTGGGGTCTGGTAACGGCATTTGACGGTGTACAAGTTATTTCCACGCGTGTATCCCAGATACATGGATGGTAGGTCTGTCACTTGCGGATTGTCAAAGCTTTTAGGCAAATTGTAAAAGTCTACCGTTTGCATCTTATCCTCCAACGTCTGCAATATGTCCGTAGACCAAGTTGATTTATAATCGCCGAGCATCGGGACATTTTGACGACCGTTGTAATATAGTTCACCATCCATTTTTACCACCAAAGTGAATGTGGGGCATACGCCAAAGCAAGGTGTCTTTTTGTACAACAAAAGGGTGTCGTGCAAATCAGAAGCGGGTTGCAGATAGCGCTCCAGCGCTTTTGGCGCGTCTTTCCCTTCATTACTGGGCAGACGACCACTCCGCAAGCAGCCCGTTGTGCCTAAAAGAGTCACAACGATTGAAAGAAAAAGAAAGGCCTTTTTCATCATTTCAATTTCTTCTTTTGATCTTCCAACTTTTTCTTCTGTGCATTTTGCATCTCCTCCAATCTTTGTTGGAAACTGGATTTCTTCACAGGCTTTTTCTTGTTGTCTTCAATGGAAGCGCGAATAGCATCTTCATCAATGAAATATTTTTTAATGGCCCACATCTGTCCGATAGACATCATGTTGGCAACAAAATAATACATGGTCAAGCCTGAGGGCATGCTGTTGAAGAAGAAGAGCATCATAAAGGTGAAGATGTTCATCATCACATTCATATTGGGCATGCCAGGTTGTGTCATGGCTGGCTGAGAACTCATGTTCATCTTGGTATACAAGAATGTGGAAGCTGTCATCAACAAAGTAAACAAACTCACATGCGCACCATAGAATGGAATGTCGAAAGGAAGGTTGAGGATGCTATCATAAGCGGCCAAATCCTCAGCCCACAAAAAGCTTTTGCCGCGCAAAACAATTTCCGCAGGGAAGAAGCGGAACATGGCGTAAAGCACAGGCATTTGAATCAAGACCGGAATGCAACCTGCAAATGGACTTACCCCCAGTTGTTTGTACAAGGCCATCTGCGCTTGTTGCTTTTCCATGGGGTCTTTGTTCTCATACTTTTTGTTGAGCTCATCCAGTTCTGGTTTGATGGAACGCATCTTGGCACCGTTCAATAAATTCTTCCAAGTGATAGGAAACAACACCATCTTGATGACCAAGGTAACAATCAAAATGATAATACCAAAGCTGCCAATCCAAGAGGATAAAAACCAAAACAAGGGTCTGACTGCATATTTATTTACCCATCCGATGATCCCCCATCCGTAATCAATGATGCGGTCAAATTCAGCAACATTGGTGGCATCCAAAAGTCCTTGCTCATTGGGACCAAAGAAAAATTGCAACTGGGCTTGTCCACTGCTCAAGTCCACTGGTAGCTGTGCGTTGAAAATTTTGGTGTGTATGGTGTCATTTTCAGGTGTCATCACGCGCAACAAAGCGTTTTCTCCAAAACCGTTGTTGGAGATGACTGCAGCACTGAAATAGTTTTGTTTAAATGCCACCCAGTTTATTTTTTCTTCAATAATCTTTTCATCACCCGCAGTCTCACTCAGGTAGTCGCGGTCCATACCCATTGGGGTAAAGAAGATAGAACTTCTACTTCTTTCACTTTGAATCCCCTTTTCATTGTGCATCCCAGCTGCTTGCCAATGCAATTGAAACGTTCCAGGTGCATTGTCCCAGGTATTGTCAAGGTTGGTTTTCTTTACATCGCATTGAACCATGTGAGAACCCTTGGCCAAGGAATAGGTAACGGAAAATTGCTTTCCTGTGCTGTCAGCCAAAGTCAAGGTCAATGATTGATTGCCTTGATTGTCAGTTACAACTTCATTGGCTTTAAATACAAAACGCCAAGATCCTTGTTCTCCTTTCATCTTGTCTTTCCAAATCCAATTCATTTGGTTTTGAGCAGGATCAAACAATTGAATGTCTTTTTTACCCCAATAGGTTTTGTATTCTTCTGATTTCAATGTTACACCATAGATGTTGGCTCCTTTGTGGTTGATGACAACTTTAATCTTGTCATTCTCCAATACGGATTGTCCTGGTTTTTCAAAAACCTGAGCACCAAAAACGCCATACTTTTCAGTGGCATCTGTGGGCAATATGCTTGGAGAAGCCTGTGCAGGTTCATTGAAGGTGGAGTTTGGCTTTGGGGATGTCGTCTTGACTTCCTTGGGCTGATTGGCCAGAGCCAGGGCCTGTTGCTCAGCATCTTCTTGTGCTGTTTTGGCATTGTACCAAGAAACACCAAAAGCCAAGGCCAACATGAGGACCAGACCAATGATGGAGTTTTTGTTGAATTCCATTTAATCTTTTAAAATATGAATAGTGAGCAAAAGTCGTAATCTTCTAGCCTTTGAACAACTTTTTTAATCAACTTTGTCACCTCAATGCAAAACATTTCTTCCAGAATCATTTTTATTAGGCTACTGGCCTCAAGCTTGGTGGTTATGCTTTTGTTTGTATTATCCCTTCTCTATGGCTCTGCAGGGTGGTCTTGGGAGTTAGAGAACTGGTCATCGGCTATATTTTGGGAGTTGAGATTGCCTCGAAGCCTGATGGCTCTGTTGGCAGGTACAGGACTTGCCTTGGCTGGTTTTTGGATGCAACTGCTATTTAAGAATCCGCTCGCCAGTCCTTCTGTGTTGGGGGTGACCAATGGGGCTTCTTTGGGTGTTGCTTTTGTTACCATGGCTGCACAAAATATTTGGGGATATAATTTCCCTGAACTGACCCTTCTTGCGGCTTTTGCAGGTTCTATGTCGGTTCTATTGATTTTAGCAGTGGTTCGATTGAGGTTAAACAATTTGACTTCATTGCTCATCTTTGGGGTAATGCTAGGGCACTTGGCTGGAGCATTAGAGACTATCTTTCAGCGAGCCGCCGCCAGAAATGATTTGCCCAATTTGATTTATTGGTCCATGGGGAGTTTTTCTAAAGTCACTATGATACAGGTGCTTTGGTTGGGTTTGTCTTTGGCTATTGTCATTTTTATCGTTGTCAGAAATCATCGGTCGATTGATATTTTTTCATTGGGTGAGCAAATCGCGGTTTCGATGTCTATATCACCCAGTAAGGTATCCAATGTGTTGATTTTTTGCTCTGGTTTGTTGACCGCTGTCATTACCGCTTTCTGCGGTCCCATTGCATTTATCGGTTTGGCAGCACCTCATTTGGCCAAATTGTGGTGGCCGTTCCGTACGCAGTTAAAGTTAATTCCTGCTGTTGCCATCACGGGTATGGTCATTGCCTTGTTTTGCGATGTTCTTGCCCGGTTCTTGGATTTGCCCATCAATGCCATTACATCCCTTATTGGCGCCCCTTGGGTCATGTGGTGGTTGTATCAAAATAAAACACAGCGTCATGGATAAAGTAATCAAAATACCACCTATTCATCGCAGTGCTTTTGAGGGAGCCATGGAATTTGCTGGCGCGATGATTCAACGTGGAGCGTCGGTAGCCATCGCAGGACGCAATGGGGCTGGAAAATCTGTTCTGCTCAAAGCACTGCTTCAAAAAATGAATGGGAATGTGGGCTGGGTGAGCAATTACCGTGAACCTTTTTTGGACATGCGGGTACAGGAGGTAATTGAAATCACACAAATGAATCGCTCCGATGAAATGACAGAGAATATCCTGAGAACTTTTTCACTGGATGCAATTCGTCATCATGGCGTCAATGTGCTGAGTGATGGGGAGTTTATGCGGTTGATGTTGGCAAGGGTTACTGCCCAGGACCCAGATGTATTTTTGATGGATGAACCAGATGCCCATTTGGATTTTTACTACAAACAAGAATTGAAATCCATCGTTCAGGATTGGCAGAGGAGAGGCAAGGTAGTTATTTATTCAACCCATGATGAACAATGGGTGAATAAGGCCAATCAGCTGTGGTGGGTCGAGAACGGGAAAGTTACTTTTGAAGATGCAGCTCAATTTGAATTCCAAAAAATTGGTAATAGATAAAAACAACGGATACGAACAACTATTTTAGAAAAATGAAAAGATTATTGATGAGTATCTCCTTGGTCGCGGTGACGGCGTATTCTTGGGGACAAAAGAATGAGAAAACCATCTCGGCCAACATTGAAGAAGTGGTGGTGTTCACGGCTGGTGCGCAAATAACCCATATCGGACAGGTTTCTCTAAAAGCAGGTGAAAACATCATCAGGATCAAAGGCCTTCCCGCTAGCTTGGACCCTCAGTCCATTCAAGTAAAGGGTAACAATGCATACACCATCATGTCCACCAAACACCAGATCGTATACGGTGATGAGTTGATGTCCCCAAAAGTGAAAGAATTGAGAGATAGTTTGGAAGAGATGCAGTTTAAGTTGGCTGAGATCCAAATGCAGCGTGATAACCTCCACCAAGAGAGAGCACTTTTAACCAATAATTATTCGATCAAGGGAGCCAACGCTGTGATTACTGCAGAGGATATCGTTGAAGTCGCTGACATGCTGAAGGAACGCCTCAAAGTAATAGGTTACAAGGGAATTGAATTGAATGGCAAAGAATCTAAGGTGCAAGAAACCATTGCAGCCATTCAGAATCGCTTGGCTGTATTGCAATCCAATTCCAGTAACAATCCCAGTGTGATTGATTTGGTTTTGATTGCCAAGAATGAAACGCGCGGTGAAGTGAAATTTCAGTATTTCGTAGCCAATGCTGGTTGGGTGCCCAGTTATGATTTGCGAGCGGATGACGTGAGTTCACCCATTGACTTTTCATACAAAGCACGCGTTTATCAAAGTACAGGATTGGATTGGGAAGATGTGAAGTTGACCATTTCAACAGGTAATCCATCCGTGAGCGGTCAATTACCAGTCCTCAATCCATGGTGGTTAAACATGTATGATCCAGCGGCAGTGGCTTACAAAACTGGAAGGAAAATGAAGGCTGATGCCTACGCCCCATCCGCGGCCCCTGCCATGCAACGTGAAATGTCTTTAGAGGACAGCAATGGAGCTTCTTACAATGAGTTCAGAACCAGTGCCAGTTATACCCAAGTGAATAACAACGCGGTGAACACAGAATTTTCTATTTCTATTCCATACGATATTCCTTCAGACAATGATGGGGTAGAAGTAGTGATGCAACACGATGCTGTTAAAGCAGATTATCGTTACGTTGCAGTTCCCAAGCAAGATCCAAGTGCCTATTTGATGGCATTCATGACCAATTGGGCACAATACGGATTATTGCCAGGTGAGAGCAATATTTATTTCAGAGGAACATTTGTGGGTAAAGGATATATTGATCCAGCGCTTGCAAATGATACATTGACTATTTCACTAGGACGTGATAGAGCGATAAGCATC
>JBEISW010000170.1:0-5176 GCA_040375215.1 Crocinitomicaceae bacterium
CAGCGGGCTATAGCAGAAGGACAGTTTGTAGCCTTTTATCAAAAATTGAATGAATCAGATTTTCGATTGATCGGCAGTGGCGCCATGTCTTGGTTACAACTTTAAATGTTAAAAACAGGTTTTTATGATTTTGTTTAATAATTTTCATTTAGTTTCGAATTCAATAAACTAAACCTATGAAAAAGAATCTTTTACTGATTTTTATTTTGTCTTTGTTTTTTGGCTACTCACAATCATCTGTGGCCCAAACGTCTTGTCCTGATGGATTGAATCATGTTAGTGTGAATACAACGACCTCCATTTTTGGAAATGAGGTGCAATGGTTTATTTTCAATGATCAAGGTGAAATCTCCATGCAAAGTAGTACTTATCAAAATAGTGGTAATTATTTTGATGCAGCATGTCTATCTGATGGATGCTACACTGTTCATCTGCATGATACTTTTGGTGATGGGTGGAATGGTGCTTCAATATCCATTGATGTGGATTCAGTAATCATGTTTTCCGGCACTTTGGCATCAGGTTCAGATTTGATGTTTAATCTGGCGATAAACACATCAGCTTGCACAACAACCTCCATTGAATATGGTTGCACTGATGCCTCTGCAGCCAACTTTAACCCTACTGCAGACATCAATGATGGAAGTTGTTTGTATGGTGGATGCACTGATGCTTATGCAATCAATTTCAATCCCAACGCTGATGTGTTAGATAGCAGTTGTGTCTATTGCAATGGAGGAGCCAATGCGCACTTGTACATTTGCACTTTTGGAAACGGAAATGAGGTAAGTTTATCCATTGTAGATTCGAACGATGTAATTGTTTTCTCTTCACCGGTATTGGGAAATGTTGCCATATACAACACCGATGTTTGTTTAGATCCCAATATGTGTTACACAGCAGTTATGACAAATAATGCAGGTAATGCAGGTTGGTACAATGGCTATTTTTGGATTAACGTTGGAGGTGTTCAAGTTATTCATGAGAGTTTGGATGCTTCTCTTTCTATCGAAACTGACATATTCAGTGTTGATGGTTCTTGTGGCAATGAAGTTACTTATGGTTGCAATGATCCCTTTGCTGTTAATTACAACGCAGATGCTGATGTCAATGATGGGTCTTGTATTTATCCCATCATGGGTTGCACACAAATGAACGCATTGAATTATAACGCAGCAGCTACCTATGATGATGGTTCATGTGTGATGGCTGATGCCTGTGGAAACATGAACATGCTTTACTTTGATTGGAGTGGCGACGTATTTGCCAATGAATGCTCTATTTCTTTGTATGATGAAAATGGAAATTATGTGGCATATTCAAGCGGCTATGCTGATTCTTATGCTTGTGTGAACGACGGTTGTTTTTATGCTGCCTTAAGTGATAACTTTGGTGATGGTTGGGGTAACACAACGTTGAGCATATACATGAATGGTTTATCTGCTCCAATTGCTTCGCCTTTTTTGGCTGCAGGAAACTCCTCTGACATGATGATGCCCATTAATTCAATTGGTTGTTCATTGAGTGTTGAAGGTTGTATGGACCCTACCTCAATGAATTATAATCCTATGGCCACAGTATCCGACAGCTCTTGCGTATACAGCCAAGATTGTCAGTATGGTTGGTCTTACATCGTTGCATCTACGGGATTTTGGGCGGATGAAATGTCTTTCGAAATAATCAATTCAAGTGGTGATGTAGTTTTCAGCTTTGATGGTGAAATGAACAATGCAACATCAACCTCTTTTGCTTGCTTGACGCCAGATTGCTATACTGTCAGCATGGAAGACAGTTGGGGCGATGGCTGGAATGGTGGTTATGTTTCTATCTCCAATAGTTTTGGATACGGAGATTTTTATGGTGGATTGAATTGGGGAAGCGAGCAAGAAGCGATGTACAGCATTCTTTCCAATTGCGGCGCTGCAATCATGGGGTGTATGGACTCTACAGCATTGAACTATATGGCTGATGCAACGGAGGATGATGGATCATGTATGTACAATGACAACAATCCTCAGGGTGAGAACCCAGGTATGGTTTTGTTATCATCCTCAGTAAAAGTTTATCCCAATCCAGCATCACAGAACATCAATGTGTTTGTTCAAGGTTTAGAATGGAATGAAGGTGATTTTTTACAGTTTTATATTTATTCAGTAGATGGAAAGTTGGTTAATCAAGGCCAATGGAATGAAGAGCAGATGAGTTACGCTTTGGATGTTTCAGGTATTTCTTCTGGTATGTATTTGATTGAATTGAAGAATCAAAACGGAAGCGTGACAACTCGTTTCAGTAAGCAGTAATTCAATAATTCATCTAATCCTTTTCAAGCTGCACCTCAGGGTGCAGCTTTTTTTTCTGAGTATTATCAGCTATCCAATTAAAATCTGAAATCATTGCGAATGGTTTTTTATATTGCATCAAATTATTGATATGAATAGAGTATTTATCCTTTCGTTTTTGTTTAGTGGATTGGTCCATTTGAATTCATTGAATGCCCAAGTCACATTTGGAGGTGAACCACAAAGGTGGCAGATTAAAGAAGTTTCTTCTGTGATTCCATTTGTTCAAACAGCAACACCTAATTTGGATGCTGTTCAGATGGAGGATGCCATTACAGATCTTGACAAATCTGCGCCATACCGTTTTGGTATTGAATACAATGTAAATTACAATTTGCAGAATAGTGGTTTATGGATCTTTGATGATGCTAACAATAAAGCAACTTGGTTTTTGGGTGTTCAATGCAATGGTGCAAAATCAATCAACTTTATTTTCAATCAATTTCACTTGGTTAAAGGTTCAGAGATGTTTATTTGGTCTGGAACAAGAGACGAGTTCATTGGTAAAATAACGGAGAAAAACAACTCAGAAGCGCGAGTGTTGGGCACCACATTGATTCACGATGATGAAGCAGTGATTGAGTTGTCTGTGCCAATATCCAGAATGCATGAGGTCCAATTGTCTTTGGGTACAATCGTTCATGGATACCGCACCGTATTGAGCAGCCATCTGTCTGATGATTTGGAGCAAAGAGGTCCCTATGGCACAAGCGGGAATTGCAATAACAATGTGAACTGTCCAGTGGGTGCAGATTGGCAGATAGAGAAGAAGTCTGTGGCCTTGATTCTGGATGGCGGTTTTTCCGCCTGCACGGGAGCTTTGGTAAACAACACTGCCAATGATGGGACACCTTATTTCTTAACGGCCAATCACTGTTACGCTGCCAATGTAGGAAGTTGGGTTTTTGTTTTTAATCATGAAACAACAGGATGTACAGGAAATACAGGCCCTACCAATCAAACTGTTTCTGGAAGTGTTCTAAGGGCAAGAAATGCAGGAAGTGATTTCTGCTTATTGGAATTGAATTCAGTTCCTCCAGCCAGTTATAATGTCCAGTATTCAGGATGGGATGCTTCAGACGCAAATACAGTAAGCTCAGCCGTTGGAATTCATCATCCAAGTGGAGATTTGAAAAAGATTTCATTTGAGAATAATCCAGTGACCCAAGGAGCTTGGGGTGGAGCTCAGACATGGGATGTTGATCAGTGGGACGATGGAATTACAGAACCTGGATCATCAGGTTCACCTTTGTTTGACCAAAACCACAGAATAATTGGTCAGCTCTTCGGTGGTGGCTCAGCTTGTAATGGCAATACAGAAAATGGTCAAGGTGATTCATATGGTCGCTTTGGAGTGTCTTGGGATGCCGGTGCAACTACTGCAACAAGATTAAGAGAGTGGTTAGATCCAGGGAATTCAGGTGTTCTTGTGTTAGACGGCTTTCCTGAAGGTGCCGTTGTGGCCAATTTGGATGCAGGTGTTGGTGGAGTGGTCAATGTGCCTGTTGTAACATGTGACAACAATGTATCACCGAGTGTGACCTTAACCAATAATGGTTTGCAGAATTTGACTTCATGCGGAATTCAATACCAAATCAATGGTGGGACTGCCTCAACTTACAGTTGGAATGGCAACTTGGCTCAAGGCGGAACTGCTGTTATTAATTTGCCTGCGTTAGCTTTGTCCTCAGGTAATAACACCATTACCATCACAGTGATTAATCCAAATAATGGAACTGACGAGAATGCAAACAATAACGTAGCTTCAGCTTCGGTTACCTTTGTAGACAATGCATCGGCTGCAGCGTTGCCCTATAGCAATGATTTAGCCTTGGCTGCTTTTCCATACGCCAATTGGCAATTGTCCAATCCAGATAATGCCACCACATGGGAACGAGTTTCAATAGGAGGTAATGGCATGTTGAAATATGATTGTTTCAATTACGATGCGGAAGGGCAGGTGGATGAGTTTATTATGCCCGCCTTTTCTGTTCCAACCAATGCAGCATCTTTGAAATTCCAAGTGGCCAATCGTCAATATAATGCAACCTATAGTGACTCTCTTGTTGTTCTGATTTCTACGGATTGTCAGAATACTTGGACAGAGGTTTTCCGCAAAGGAGGTTCAGATTTGGCAACAATTGCGGCCAATACTAATGACTACTTGACTCCAGCTGCTGCTGATTTCCGACAGGAGTGTGTGAATTTGAACAACATGGCATTTGCAACCTTGTATGTCAAATTTAAAGGTTACAATGGATATGGTAATAACATTTACCTCGACAATATTGAGTTAATCAATGAAGATTGCAACGGAGCAACTACGCAAATTGCTGAACTTGATGGCGCTGAAATCACTTTGTTCCCTAATCCATCCAATGGAAGCGCTACAATTACATTTGGTTCTGATTTAAAGGAGAATGCTACTGTTATCGTTTACAACACATTGGGCGAAATCGTTTTCATCCAAAGAGTCAATGGTGCAAATAAGCAAATTGAAATCCAAGGAGACCTCACGGAAGGTGTATATGTTGTTGCCATAAAATCTGGCGATATTATTGAAAACCTGCGTTGGGTTGTTAAAAAATAAACAGTTTTACAATTGTGAATAAAAAGGCCTCATCATCGAGGCCTTTTTTGTTGGAATGCAATGATTGAAGTTACTTTTGCAACCATGAGTTGGGATTGGCTAATGGTTTCTTATTTTGAGGTTCCCATGTGGATTTGGATGTTGTCAGCTTTGACTCTGCTGATGTGGTTCATTCAGATGTTCTATTGGAGCACAAACCAGACCATCACGCAGCGTGCGATGGCGGCCCCTTCCCTTCGCGAGGGGC
>JBEISW010000130.1:0-6407 GCA_040375215.1 Crocinitomicaceae bacterium
ACCAATAATACGGATTGCAACGACAGCAATGCATCGCTGAACTCCATTTCATCAGAGACTTGTAATGGCTTGGATGACGATTGCGATGGTTTGGTGGATGATGGATTGACTTTTGTTAATTACTATGCAGACAATGATGGCGATGGTTTCGGAGCAGGCGCGGCCAGTAATCTTTGCGCCAATCCTGGAGCCGGTTACGTTACCTATAATACGGATTGTGATGATGCACTCTCAACTGTTAATCCTGTCGCATCTGAAATTTGTAATTCAATAGATGACGATTGTGATTTTACCATTGATGAGGGTGTATTAAACACCTATTATTTTGATGTTGATGTTGATGGTTTTGGTGATGCATCTTCCACAGCCTTTGCATGTACATTACCGGCAGGTATGGTGATGAATAGCGCCGATTGCAATGATGCTGCTTTATCTGTTAATCCTGGCGCAACTGAATCTTGCAATTTTATTGATGACGACTGTGATGCATTGATCGATGAAGGTTGTTCCATTGGATCGGCTTTGCTCAATGCGGTCGAAATTACCTCCTTGCCCCAATTTGGTTTGACGGGTGGGAATTTTTCGCAGAACGTGAATATGGCGTCACAAACGGATTCCCCGGAGTATGGGGGGACTTACCCAGAAAAATGGTTCAAGTTTGTTGCTCAGTCTAATGCTGTTCGTATTGCGGTCACAGGTGCGTCAACAGCGGATGACAATGCCATGGCGATTTTTGATGACCCTGGGTTGTCTTATATTACACCTTTGATTCCCATCGATGCGGCTGATGCGGTGAATCTTTCAAGCGCCGGTGTGACAGATCAAGGCAATGAAATTTTGCTGACCGATCAATTGGTTGAAGGTAATACTTATTACGTGGTGGTTGCAACAGTAAATGGAACTCCGGGTAACATCAATGTTAAGTTCAATACCCTGTTGCCCAGCTCTTGCGATATTGCAGCCTATACTGGTGGAACCAATACCTTCAGCAATGTCTGTAACAATTTCAAATGCCGTTACCGTCAAAATGCCAAACAAGGTGTTCTTCACCGCTGGGCGAGCAATGTGATTGCTGGTTCTCCTTTGCAGTCATATACCATTCCGCCAAGTAGTATCATGAACACTGTTTGTCAATTGTCCAAATTTGTACCCGCCAATATATCGGGAAGTCCTCAAACCATTTATGTTTCGGCAGATGTTCAATATGAACTGCCCGATGCCGCTGGTGTGATTCATTATTTGACTGCAATTTCAACTTCCACTTGCAGCTTTACCTTGAATGCAGAACCATCCATCAACTTGCGCAGCACGGACGCATGTCCCAATTTTAAAACAACTTTGTCTTCTTTAGCAACAGATCGATCGGTGTGTGGAACTTACCAGTATCAATGGGAATTTACCATGGCTTATCCTTCACCTGGCTTGCCAATCAATGTTTCTGGATCGTTGGGAGGATCTCGTATTCTTTCAGCAGGCAGTATCTCAGGTATTGCCAATGGTCAGCGATATGATGTACGCATTCGTTCTTTGCACAATGATGCATTTACTTATTCTGGTTGGACGGCGGTTCCATCATGTTTTAAAACATTAGGCGCCGCGGGTATGGTGCCGTGGTCAAATAATGAAGAACAAAAACTGACAGATGGTGTGACTATTGTTCAACTCTATCCCAATCCTTTATTGCAAGGTGGCATTGCACAGTTGAGAAGTTCGCAGGATATTGATGCTGTTCAAATCTTTAATGCTGCAGGTCAGTTGCTAGCCAAAACAGAAAGCTTGGATCAAATGAGACGGGTTGATTTGCCGTCACCAGAATTTGCCGGCTTATATTGGGTTGTGGTTCGTTCTGGTATGGAAACACATCGCTTGGCTTGGTTGGTGCAGTAGAATTGAACTTATCTTTGCCCCTATGTCGTTGATTTCTCAGGATATTGTGCGGGCTGGACAAATTTTGTCATCGGGTGACTTGGTTGCTATTCCCACTGAGACGGTATATGGTCTGGCGGGTAATGCGCTAGATCCTTTGGCGGTGGCCAAAATTTTTGAAGCCAAGAATAGACCTTTTTTCGATCCACTGATTGTGCACATTGGAGATGTCTCTCAATTGCATCAGTTCACAACATCGGTTTCTGAAAAAGCCGAGAAATTGATGGCTGCATTTTGGCCGGGTCCTTTGACCTTGTTGTTCAATAAGTCAACTTTGATTCCTGATATTGTCACCTCAGGATTGGAGAAAGTAGCCATCAGGATGCCCAATCACCCAATGACTTTAAAGTTGCTGCAAAGTTTGCCATTTCCATTGGCGGCGCCCAGCGCCAATCCCTTTGGATACGTTAGTCCCACTAAGGCAGCGCATGTTGAATCTCATTTGGGCCATGTGGTTCCTATGATTTTGGATGGTGGTCCTTGTGGAGTAGGTGTTGAGTCAACCATAGTAGACGTTGGTTCATTTCCAGTGAAGATTCTTCGGTTGGGCGGAATAACCGTTGAGCAGATTGAGGAATGTCTCAATGAAAAAGTAGAGATTCAAATCAGCAGCAGTAAACCCAGTGCTCCGGGAATGTTAGAGAGTCATTACGCCCCCAGAAAACCCATGTTTTGGCATGGTGATACCTCAATGGTAGACAATGATGCAAGAACAGGATTCCTCAGTTTTGAAGGGAACTTGCGTGGGTACATCGTTTTTGAATTGTCTTCAAAAGGTGATTTGACAGAAGCTGCCGCGCGCTTGTTCCAAGGGATGCGTTGGTTGGATGAGCAGGATATCGATCGAATTGAGGTGAAGAGACTGCCTGAACTAGGCTTGGGAAGGGCCATGAACGATCGTTTGAATCGAGCATGTCGTTCTTGATTGTTTTCCCTTTGAATTGAGTATTTTCGCACCCGTGAATCTGCGTCATAAAATAGACAAGCGATTGTTTCATGTCATCAGCGAGGTTTCCCATTCCATGGGATTGGAGACGTATGCCGTGGGTGGGATGGTGCGAGATATTTTATTGGGCAGAAGCAATAAGGATTTTGATTTTGTAACCATCGGCAACGGATTGGCCTTGGCTGAAGCCTGCGCCAATGTATTGCAGGTAAAGAAGGTTACTTATTATAAGAATTATGGAACTGCGGCTTTTCATTATCGCGGAAACGATGTTGAATTTGTTGGCGCCCGCAAGGAGAGTTATCGCCCCGAATCTCGCAACCCGGAGGTAGTTCCAGGAACTTTGCGCGATGATCAATTGCGTAGGGATTTTACCATCAATGCCATGGCCATTGATTTGCATCCAGATCGTTTTGGGGATTTAATAGATCCATTTGACGGCCTCATTGATCTTGAAAAAAAGTTGATTCAAACGCCAACAGACCCTGAGGTTACTTTTAGCGACGATCCTTTGCGCATGATGCGCGCAGTGCGATTTGCAGCTCAATTGGAATTTGAAATAGTGCCGGATTGCCTGGCAGCAATAACCCGAAACGCGGAGCGTTTGGGCATTATCAGTCAAGAGCGCATCACCACTGAACTCAATAAAATCATCCTTTCTAAAAAGCCCAGCATTGGTTTCAAATTGTTGTTTGATACCCAATTGTTGCATCAGTTTTTTCCAGAAATGGTCAAACTCCAGGGGGTTTCCAAGCGAGATGGATTTGCACACAAGGATAATTTTTACCACACTTTAGAGGTTTTGGACAATGTGGCCGAGAGTTCCAACGATTTATGGCTTCGTTGGAGTGCCATCTTGCATGATATCGCTAAGCCTCCAACAAAAAGATTTGAAGCCGGTATTGGATGGACTTTTCATGGACATGAAGATTTGGGAGCACGAATGACTCCAAAGATTTTTGAACGATTGAAGTTGCCTTTGGATACAACCATGAAATTTGTTCAAAAGTTGGTTCAATTGCATTTGCGTCCAATAGCGTTAACCAAAAGTGAGGTCTCTGATTCTGCATTGCGTCGATTGCTTTTTGATGCAGGTGATGATATAGATGCGCTGATGGTTTTGTGCAAAGCAGACATTACTTCAAAAAATGAATTGAAGGTCAAGAAGTATCTCAAGAACTACGAGCATGTCATTGAAAAATTAGTGGCCTTGGAAGAGAAAGACAGAGTGAGGAATTTTCAACCTCCTGTTTCAGGAGAGCTCATCATGAAGACTTTTGGACTGAATCCTTGCGCCAAAGTTGGAGTAATCAAGAATGCGATTAAGGATGCTATTTTAGATGGGGTGATAGAGAACAACGATGATCAGGCCTTTCAATACATGTTGAAATTGGGCAGCGATATGGGACTTGAGCCCTGTTAGATTTTTACGAGTTTATCTCGTGATATCAAAGTTTTGAAATTGCCAATGATAACGGTAACCCCTTTGTCTTCTATTTTGGTAACGATGCCCACTTGTTTGGTTTGTTTGATCTTAACCAAATCAGCAATCGATAGAGGAACAAGCGTGCTTGATTCTTCCTCTTGAATTTGACTTTTCTGTTTCTTGATTTGATCTTTCTTGCGCTGGCTTTCTATCTTGGCATGTTCCATCAAAATATACTTTTTCATCTCCTCCCAGAGTTCATTGTTTTTGCCTTTTGATTTTACACCGGTGATGAATTGCTTCATCTTTTTTGCCAACTGAATGTCAATTTGCTCTTTGTCCCATAGCTGTGTTTTCTTCTGCGTTAGCGCTTGTAGCTCATTGCTTTTTTTGTCGTATTGTTCAATTTTTTGACCCGCTATTTTTTGTTGCTTTTCAGCGTTGATCAATTGTTGCGTTAGGGCTTGTTTCTCTCGTTCTAAATCAAGCAGCAGTTGATCCCATTTCAATTTTTGAGAATCTATTTTTTTTCTTGCTCTATCTAACAACTCTGTTTGAATGCCATTGGATTCAGCTACTTCAAAAGTGAATGAAGATCCCGCTTTACCCATGATGAGTCGGTATTTGGGTTGCAATAGCTGCGCATCAAATTCCATGTGACCATTGATGGCTTGCGGAAGGCTCTCCGCACGCAACTTGATATTGGCGTAATGGGTAGTGATGACACCTAAAGTTTTCTTATGGTACAACTCTTCAAAGAAAACCTCAGCCAGGGCTCCGCCCAAATCAGGATCTGAACCGGTGCCAAATTCATCCAACAACACCAGTGTTCTTCTGTTGGCCAATTCTAAGAATTGACGCATTCTCTTTAAACGATAGCTGTAGGTAGAAAGTTGGTTCTCTATACTTTGGTGGTCACCGATATCGGTAAGGAAAGCATGAAAAATTCCGAGTACAGAACCTTGTTTTACGGGAACGGGAATCGCACATTGAAACATAACCTGAATCAATCCCATCATCTTCATGGTGACGGATTTTCCGCCAGCATTGGGGCCGCTGATAACCAGGATGCGCTTCTCAGTGCTCAAGTGCACATCTTGTGGGAAGATGGGTTTTTTCTGCGCATTGTGCTGAAGAAAAAGCAAAGGGTGGTAACCAGATTTGATTTTTATTTCAGGCTGCTCATTAATGGTGGGAATAATGCCGTTGTATTTTAGGCCCAAACGTGCTTTAGCCCTGAGGAAGTCAAAATGGATGAGCATCTTTTGCGCAGACAACAGGTATGGAGCATATCCTTTGATGGCTTGAGTCAGTTGCCACAGAATTTTTCTGATCTCTTTGAGCTCATCTTCTTTGAGCATTTCTAACTCATTGTTCAAAGCGATATTCACTGCCGGCTCAATAAAAGTAATGGAACCTGTTTTGCTGCTACCTGTTATAATCCCCGCAACGTTTTTCTTGTAACTGCTAATAACAGCCAAGACTTTTCTTTCATTTTGGTATCCCTCCTCGGTTGCCGCAATGAATCCCTTTCCTTGTAAATCACGCAATACTTTTTGAAAGTTCTTGGTGATTTGTCTGCGGACAACGGTGATGCCTTCTCTTATGCTTTTGAGCTCGGGCGAGGCATCGTCTTTTACTTGCCAGTTGGGGTTGAAGACCGATTCAATGATGGGGATGATTTCCTTTTGTTCAATGACGTGTTCGAAATGCTTGGGAAGATGTTCCCAGAATTTGCCAGATAAATTCTTGATCTTAACCCAGTCATTGGTGATGAGGGTGTTGGAGACGATGTTTCTAAAATCGTCTTCATTCAGCACCGAGTCACGCAATTGCAGCATTTGAAGTGTTCTGCTGATTTCGGCAAATTCACCGCTAGGCAAATGACCTCCGCTTCCCATAAGACCGAGGAATTCTTCCATTTCTCCCAAATCTTTTTTTAGTTGGGTAGAGTGGTGGATGGGTGAAAGGGTCAAAAGTTTCTGCTTGGCTGATGGTTGATAGCACAATTCCGCCAAGAGATCTTTGATTTCTTGCCATTGTAAATCACCCTGGGATGCGCCGTCAAGAAGCTTGGTCAAAGCTACGATGTTTCACGATAAACTGTTA
>JBEISW010000167.1:0-5213 GCA_040375215.1 Crocinitomicaceae bacterium
AAGGAATTGGACTTCTGGAAAAAAGCCAATTTATCTTTGAATTATCGCTGGCTCAAATGGAGCTCACAAGAAGAGGAAGGAGTACATGCACAATCCCCCATGAATCTTGAAGTGAAAAAAGAAATTCTTCCAAGAACAGCTTCTTTGGACAAAGCCGATCGAGCAACAAAAATGCTGTTTCGTTCTGTGACTGAGCAAATCTGGGAAAATGGAGCTGACTTTGTCCTTTGGCTCAACCATCCTAAAAGTTTAAATTTGTACAGCTGGTCAGCCCTAAGAGATTACATTGATTGGGTAAAGAACAATAATGGACAATTAATCACCATTGAGACATTGAAAAACAAACTATGAAAAACATGCTCTTCATTGCCTATCAATTTCCTCCAATAGGAGGCGCTGGGGTAAGGAGAAGTATTCAATTTGTTAATCACCTTCCAAAACTGGGATTTCAGCCCATTGTTATCACTATTCAAAATAATGAGAGCACCAAAACCGGAAAGCCTCATGATGAAATCGGATTAAACCAAATCTCCTCTGCAGACAAAATCCATCGCTTAAAAGCCCATATTTATCCCCGTTGGATTAAAACGCTTCAGGATATTAGATTGTACAGATTATTCTGGTTTTTGTTTTATCCTTTCTTTTGGGAAAGAGGATGTCTATGGCCCATACTCTCCAGCAAAAAGATTGCAGAGATTGGCAAAGAAAACAACTGCAAAATCGTGTACACCTCCAGCAGTCCATACTTTACCATTCTGCTGGGCTGGTGGCTGAAAAAAAAATATGATTTCAAATGGGTGGCTGACATAAGAGATCCATTCACCGATTGTTATGCCTTTGCTTTTCCTTCTAAGATTCATTGGTACATCAGCAGAACCATAGAACATTATCTTCTCAAATCAGCGGATCACGTCATTGTGAACAATGATGAAGTAAAAAGGTTGTATATAAGTCACTATGGTTTTTCACCTCAAAAGGTTTCAACCATACACAACATGATTTCCCATGATTAAGATTGGCTACGCGGGTATACTGCAACACTATCCAAAAAGAAACAACCATTGGGTTCATGGCATTGCAGATCTATTTTGGACTTATCGCCCCGATTCTATTGATCCCAGCTTCAGGTCACCCCTTCCCCTTTTTAAAGCAATGGAAAAGCTCAAAAAAGAAAAATCAATTGGCTCCAATGATATTCAGTTTCACCTCTGGGGAAGCATTGATCCATACTACCAAGCTCTCATCGAAGAAATGAATTTGGGTGACTCCATTTTTATTCAAGGATTTCAATCCAACACCGATACCATCAAGAAACTCAAGGAAATGGATCTTCTTTTTCTTCCATTGGAAAAGTCCAATTCTTCAAGACACCGGAACCTCTTTATACCCAGCAAATTATTTGAGTACATCTCCATCAATAAGCCAATAATTGGACTATGCGAAGATTCAGAAGCCAAAGAAATTTTAGAAAGCTCTGGGCTTGGCAAAAACATCGATCCTGAAAATGAAAATGAGCTGGTAAATTACCTTCACCAACTCATTTTAAATCAAAATTTACTCGATCAGTTTAAGCGCAATGATGATATAATCATACAATTTTCAGCAGAAACCGCCACTCAAAAATTGGCCAACATCTTCAATCAAATTTAAGACTTGGTTTGGTTGCTTTTCCATACAACCAAGACCACCATGCTAATGAGCAGCAGAAAGTAAACAACACCATCACGCTTAGACTCATCATGCATGACTTGATGCACTGCTTGCGGTATAGAATCCATAGGATTAAGTCCTCCTTTCTTCAACTCCTCTTCAGGCAAATTTTCATAGGTTGGCTCTTTCCATTCCTCCGGAATTTGAGACAGATAACGATCATACTCTGAAAGATAATCCTTGGCTGCACGGTGGCTTAGACCGCACAATGCGTAATACTCATCCAATTCTAGTTTCCTTTTGTTGTGCAAAGAAATCAAGTACTCTTGCCCTTCGGGACAACCAAAACCATCATAAACCGGAGCGGGATTGTTAACGACATAACGCGCCTGGTAATGCTCAGTATTGGGTGTAACTTGAAACTGCAGATCTGCAGGAAAATGAGCTTCGTCGTATCGCACATGCATGCGCGTGAAGAAGATATTACTCCAATTGGCATTCACACCCGCCATTGTAAAATCCTGATTGATGGGGGGAGGACCAACACAAGGATCACATTTCATACCTCCCCAACTGGGCGTCACATTCCATGCATATTCCAAAAAGACAACATTCTTTCCCTCCTTCTGCCATTGATGCTCAAACAATCTTTTGTAAAAGGGACCAAAGTCTTGTTTTACCGTCAATGGAATATGCTTATCGGTAGGCATCTTCACTGTTCGGTAATTGGTGCATTCCACTCTGCCCGTTCGGGAAAAAGCATAGACAATCATATCCTGTGAACCTTCACTATTGGCCATTCCCAAGCGCAAAGGCAACATAAATTTAGGATGCGTAAATCGCACTTGGATAGGACGCAACTGATCAAAACCAGCCTTTTTCATTTCTTCTAAATTGACTTTTACAACAAAAAATTTCATATTGCTTTTGATGTATGGCGCTAATACCCTTTCCGCTTTTGCCGGAATTTTGTATCCATTGTCTGTCAACCAATTTTTAAGTCCGTTGCTCTCCGTTGCAGATAGCAATAAGATGTCGTATTCGCCAACTGTATACTGCGCCTCAATGGTCACTCCGTATTCTTTTTTGGTCAATGCCTTCACGCGCATATTGGCCGACTCATCCATATTGTCGGACGTAGGATAAGCAAAATCCTTCTCCTCAATCATCGGACGTTGACAAGGATTGTAGTCATAATACTCGGCCAATCTGGGGGAAGAATAGGCATCCAGACGATCAAACATTCCGCGGTCTACAATGGAAATATCCTGACGCGCCAACACAACAGGCACAGGAACCACCATAGCAAAATCCTTCACATCACCTTTGAAATCACTTCCCATGGTAATGACGGTGTATTCACCATCACGAACCAATATCACCTCGCTTTTGTTGTTGAACAATGTGGCATCTGCCTTGGCTACATAAAAGCCACAAAAGGCACTTGCTTGATCAAAGGCCAAGAACATTAGGCACAGAAAAAAAAGACTTCTCGTTTTCATAATAATTGATTTTAAAAGATTTATTTTTTTGATATTTTCGGTATCCAACTCCAACGTTCGGCAGGAAATAAATGATTGATAAACGGCACCAAAGGAGTCATCATTAAAAGTGACCAAACAGCAGCGGTAGGAATGAACTTAAAATGCTGAAGATAAAAAGTTACCAAACCCAAAACCACTGCCCATAGACGACGAATCCATTTGCTCTGAGGTGTAGTCATGGGATCGGTAATCATGAACAAAGTGTACAGCCAAAAAGAACCCATGTTGAATTGATGCCACCAAACTTTCCAATCCCATCCCAAAAACCAAGAAAACCTAACCCAGCAAAGCAAAGCCAATGTTATCCCAAAAAACAATGCAGTATCCCATCGATTAGCCGTCTTCAAAACAAAAAAACCCATGACCGCTATCAATCCTACCACCCACAAATGGTGATCCCATTGGGCTGGAGAAATCCATGCTTGATCGCTAATTAAAACCAAGACACCAATGCCAAAATTGGCTGGATTCCAAAAGTGATACCCCTTGTATTTAAATACAAACTTCTGCCCAATGGCAAGTGCTGCAGCGCTGACCATCATCAATGGATGATTGACCCTCAACAACAATGACAATCCCAAACCTGTAATCAATGCGCTTCTCAAACTATTCCCGTCCGCCAAACCAAAATAAATTGCTAACATTTGAAAAGCAACGCTGCCAAAAATGGACCATAAAAAAAGCGGTAAATGGACATGCCAATCCATTATAAATATGCCTGCTAATAAAAAAGTAGATTGTCCAATTATCTGAAAATAACGACTATCGGATTGCAGTTTTCTTAAGTACAACATCATGTTTTTTGACGCTGTACCCGAAACTTCATTTTTCGTTCATTACGAATTTGAAAAAACTTGAGTAAGGGCCTTCAAAGATGAGTCCATTTCATCAAAACTTACAGAACGGTATCCTTCAGGTCTCACAAAAACAGCAGGATCTTGCTTTTCAAATACAATTTCAGCAGCTCTTAGTTTCATCCGCTTCCCATAAAGATTCACTTCATAACCCATTAAAACGCCCTCCAATCCCTCAAATTTATTCCACCAATTGTTGTCTTTTGGACCAAATGCCTTTGTTGAGTACAATTCAATGGTAGGCAAACTATCAATTAAAAAATGAGCAATGGTCTTTTCACATTTGTAACCTGCTATTTCCAATGTTTCATTGGTCTTTTCTAACCGCACATCTGGATATCTCTTCAACCAATCATGAATGTTTTGATGGTGCATGTGTATGACCTGTTTATCGCCGTAGGACTTAAAATAATGAGAGAAAAACTCATCTTTTTGCCCAATAAAAAAATCCGTGGTTACCACATTGTAAGCTGAAGCCAATACTGCATGGGCTTCGTTTTCATTAAAATAAAACATCATTTCCTTTGGATAGAATTGAGCCATCAAACCTGTTTCATTGGGGAAGGAAACTTCATATCGGATGTATCCTTCTCTCTTGTTTTTAAAAAAAGGCAAATGGCTATCCCCGCAACCCAAAACCAACATTAGTATGGCTACAATGACAACGGAGGCAATGATCTTTTGTATTTTCACGCCACTAAAATACATCAGTAAATGGCCACTAACCGCAAACAATCGACACGAAAGTTACTGATGACCGATCCTATCGGATTTTGCTACAACCTACAAACAGCGGCTTCAAATGCTTTCCAATCGAAAACCTCACTCAATAACAAGGAAAGTGAATACCTAGCGAGAAAGGAATTCAACTTGTTTGTTGATCAGCTTACTTTGAAAGGTGTGGAGGTCCTGGTAGCCAGTGGTCAAAAGCAAACACCTGATGCGGTTTTTCCCAATAATGTTTTTAGTACAACCCATGATGGCCGTTTCTTTTACTTCCCCATGGCCAATGAAAACAGAAGGCAGGAAAGAGAAATAGCCTATGATCTTCTTTTGCAAAATCATGGATTTCAAATCAATGAAATCATTGACTTGAGTGAATTAGAAAAACAAGGGCAATTTCTAGAGGGCACGGGAAGCATGATCTTCCATCATCCATCTGAAA
>JBEISW010000029.1:0-13486 GCA_040375215.1 Crocinitomicaceae bacterium
CATCTAATCTTAACGCGCCATGTGTACACTAGAAAGAATACACACCCACGATAAATACAAAGCGTCATGTACTTAGCATATACATCCACGATTTATTACATTAGATAACATTAAATTTTCATTTTATTGTGAGCATGCAATATGCCCCATCATCGCAATATGGTCTTCGTAACAATCTATTGCTGAACCTTTGATATCCAATTTTTTCACTTCACAAAAATGAAATGAATTGTATTAAAAAACAACATATACATTACTGGGATTTATGCTTTGGCGCTGGGCGAGGGGTTATAACCCAAACCCCTATCTGCCAAATTTTACCAACAACACCGCAATATCCGATGGATTAACTCCCGATATTCTACTCGCTTGTCCAATGGTCTCTGGTCTAACAGCACTCAACTTTTGTCGGGCTTCTGTACTCAAACTTTGCATCTGGTGGTAATCGAAATCGATTGGGATCTTCACATAATCCAAACGGGTCAACTTGTCCGCTAGCAATCTTTCTTTCTCAATGTAACCAGAATATTTGACTTGTATCTCTGCCTGTTCCAGTGATTCTTGTTTATAACCATTTAAAGCTATTTTTTCAGCTATGCGCTCACTTACCCCCGTCAAACCGTTTAAAGTGGTTTGTGGGCGAGATAAAAGGCTTAAAACCGAGGTCTTATTGGGTATTTCACTTGAGCCCATCTCAGTCAAGTACGCGTTGACTTCTTCGGGCTTAGCGCTGGTATATTTGAGAAGCTCCATGATTTCTTGCGTCTCCCTTCTTTTGTGTTCCAAATCGCGCATGCGCTCATCGCTCGCTAATCCAATGGTGTGACTCATGGGTGTTAGTCTCTCGTCTGCATTGTCTTGACGCAGTAAAGTTCGGTACTCCGCGCGACTGGTGAACATGCGGTAGGGTTCGTCAGTACTTTTTGTAATCAGATCATCAATCAGTACACCAATATATGCCTGATCTCTGGTTAGGATAAAAGGAGCTTCTTCTTTCACAGCCAAAGCCGCATTGATTCCAGCCATCAATCCCTGACAAGCGGCTTCTTCATAACCCGTGGTTCCATTGATTTGTCCAGCGAAATACAATCCTGGAACATCCTTAGATTCCAGTGTATGCAGCAATTGATTCGGTGGGAAATAGTCGTACTCAATGGCGTAACCAGGACGGAAGATTCTTGCGTTTTCAAAACCCTCTATTTGACGTAAAGCTTTGACCTGAATTTCCTCAGGTAAACTAGTAGAAAACCCGTTGACATATATTTCAACCGTCTTCCATCCTTCAGGCTCTACAAACAATTGATGGTGATCCTTGTCCGCGAATCGAGTAATTTTATCTTCAATTGAAGGGCAATATCGGGGACCTGAACCAATGATTCTTCCCGTGAACATAGGCGACTTTTCAAAACCTTCCGTCAGTATTTCATGCACCGTTTCGTTGGTGTTTGTGATCCAACAAGAACGTTGTTTTTTGAGTGATTCAGTTGTTGAACTATAAGAAAACTTGGAAGGGTTTTTATCTCCTTCCTGCTCCACCATTTTATCGTAATTCAAACTTCGTCCATCTACTCGAGGGGGTGTTCCTGTTTTCATTCGACCTGCTTGAAAACCCAGTGCTACTAATTGTTCCGTGATGCCTTCTGATCTTTTCTCACCCATTCTACCTCCAGCCAATTGTTGCTCTCCGATGTGAATGACACCATTCAAAAAAGTTCCACTTGTTACGATAACTTTTTTGGCGTAAAAAACAACACCGATAGAAGTTTTAACACCAGCAACTTTTCCGTTTTCAAATAAAATTTCTTTCACAGAATCTTGCCAAAAAAATAAGTTAGGAATTTGCTCCAGTTGCCAACGCCATTCTTCAGCAAACATCATACGATCATTCTGGCAACGCGGACTCCACATCGCAGGGCCCTTTGACATATTCAGCATCCTGAATTGAATAGCGCTTTTATCAGATACAATTCCACTCAACCCTCCCAACGCATCAATCTCTCGAACAATTTGTCCCTTGGCAATTCCTCCCATCGCTGGATTACAACTCATTTGACCTATCTTATTCATATCCATTGTAATTAAGAGTGTTTTTACACCCAAATTAGCTGATGAAGAAGCGGCCTCATTACCTGCATGACCAGCACCAATTACTATGACATCAAATGTATTTTGTTTTATTTGTTCCACGTGAAACATTCTATTGCTTTTTCAAAATTATTTTTCTGTTTATTGAATTCATTTACCTCTTATTAAACGCAAATATAAGGAAATTGCATCATTTTCACAAGCTCTCATTTCAACAATTTGTTCAATTTTTTTATCCTGATAACCAATGAGATGAAGTATTCCATGGGCTATTACACGAATGAATTCATCTAATTTTTTTTCACCTTCTTTATCCGCATTCTCAATAACCCTGTCTATACTAATATAGAGTTCGCCGGCAATAATTTTATTTTCTGTGCCAAGATCAAAAGTGATAATATCGGTGTAATAATCATGGTTCAAGAACTGGCGGTTCATGACCAACAATTCCTCGTCAGAAACAAAAATGATATTCAAATCCTTGATCATATGACCATGTTGGGCCGCTAAACGATCCAACCAGAGAGAAATTCCTCTTTTATAGAAGAAATAAGGCTTCTTTACGCCTTCGAAATAAAAATACACTGCCATGGAGACAAAAGTCGTTTTTTGAGGACTTTAAGGAGCAGTAATTCCTAAATATGATAAACACCAGAGTGTTTATTACGAAAAGAGGAAATACCCTATAAAAGGAAATGCGGAAAGGAATAGCACCTTGTCAGATGCATGAATCAATAATTAGATAAATTAAAAGAGATTGTTTCACATGAAATCAATTCTCTGAGGAATCTTCAGTAACATTCTTCGGGAGAATCCTTACTCCATCGACTTTAAATATTTCACCGTCCTTGTATGTAACCGTCATTTTTAAAAGACCCGAATCTGAAAAATAAGACCAGTCCCCAGAACGTAATCCACCTTCATATTGACCCTTTTCCATTATCACACCATTGATATACCACATTTTATGTTTTCCAGTGGGAACGCCAAGATTGAACTCACATTCAAAAGCTGGTTGATCTGTATTGTAATAATACCATTTCCAGACACCATTTCTTTCACCGTCTAGGTATTCACCAATTTCCAAATGGTCATTCATCTGAAACTTCCAAAGACCATTCTTCACGTCCTCACTGTATGTTCCTTCAATGATCACAACACCTGCTGTATCCCATTCTACATATTCCCCTTCTAACTTTCCACGTGAAAAATGTTCTCTACGGTGTAATTTATCCTTTTCATAATACCACAACCACTCACCATCCGGCTTGCCTTTCCAATATGAACCCAATAATTCTGATTGTCCTTGTCTTGAAAAATAAATCCAAGGACCTATACGTTCGTTGTCCTTATATTCACCCTGGGCTTTTAATTCGCCGGATAAGTAAAACTCTTTCCAAACACCTTGTCTCATGCCATCTGCATCCAATAAACCTTCAGCAACCTTAACGCCTTGCTGATAAACTTGATTAACAATTCGCTCTCCTGAAGGACGTTCCACATGAAAAATGCCTTGCTTTAAACTACCTGCATAACCACCGCGCAATAGATTTCCACCTTCAAGCGTATCTATTTTAAAAGTCAAACTACCCACACCACCATTGTCAGTAATCAAAACATCATTCTCATACAGTTCAGTTCTAATCACAATCCCCTTCTTATCATAAAATTGAAACAACCCATTTTTCTTACCATTGGACCAAATACCATCTTTCAATACAAAATCAGACTCAGGGAAAAAATCCTTCCACAATCCTTCGCGTTGACCATTTTTGTTGTAACGATTGAATCGTTCAACACTATTGACAAAACCCAAAGTATATTTGGTTATTCCAATCAAAGTACCGTCTTCACTGAACTCTTTGGCTTTTCCCTGTTCTTTGTTGCCTTCAAATGGAATGCGCCAATGCAACTTACCACTGGAATAATATTCCTCTCTTATACCCTGCTTAACGTTCTCCAGGTATTGCATAGCGATTACTCTAACCCCTAATGTATCAAACTCAATCTCCCAGCCATTCTTCTTTCCCTCTCTATACCCTATTTCTTTTTCTATTCGTCCTTTATCATCAAAAAACTTCCAAGTGGAATCCAGTAGACCTCCCTTTCTATTACCACTGGCAACAAGCACTCCAGCAGTATTGTAGGTTTTCCAAAAACCTTCAGGCTGATTATTGGACCAATATCCTTCACTAGACACTATTCCGTTTGGGTGATAAAATGTCTTGTATTCCAATTGACCATAAACCATTTTTGACGCAACAATGAAAAGCATCAAAAAGAAAAATGATTTTATTTTTTCCCCAATGGTATTCATTATTAAACTAAAATATTTTTTTAAATAAAAAGAGATGGTGTCCTTATTAAGCTGTTAGTAGCGTTGGTAAAATTCGTCCAAAACATTTGTTTTTCTTGTAATTCACAAAATTATCATGGTTATGAACATGTTATTTTATTGTAAAATACTGGTTTTGAGAAAACCATATAGGTTATTAATATCTTAAGCACTTTGGGTGATGTGAATAAAAAAGAATGGTTTGAAGCTGTTGATATTGGTGATGGTGATTTCATATCGTTGTGTAGAAAATACCAAAACAAATTTTGGTTAGGAGAATAGGAAGAACTAAGGACAAGGGAAAAAATTGAAGTCAACAATAGTTGTGCATGGTTATGAACACTAATTAACAAGTTGCAAATCCAAAATGTAGATAAAAGAAATTGTATTTTTGTGGAATGAAAATTATCATCGGAAGTGATCATGCGGGTTTTTCTATGAAAGAAGAATTGAAGATATGGTTGAACACACAAGGACATACTTGTGATGACAAAGGATGCCATTCGACAGAAAGTGTTGATTATCCGGATTATGCTCATCTTGTTGCTGAAGCAGTGGAGAGCGAAGATACATTGGGAATCTTATTGTGTGGTTCTGCTAATGGAGTTTGTATTACTGCCAATAAACATGCAGGAATAAGAGCTGCATTGTGTTGGACCAAAGAGATTTCTTCATTGGCCAGACAGCACAACGATGCTAACATTGTATGTATACCGGCAAGATTTATTTCATTAGAAGAGGCTAAAGAAATTGTATCAACCTTTATTAGCACTGACTTTGAAGGTGGACGTCACAAGAATAGGGTCAATAAAATTTCCATGTAATGAAGAATATAGTAGTATTAATATTATTAGCCATATCTTGTATTGGATATGGACAAAAGGATTGGTCTGGTCACTATGGAGGACAAATTTCGCAAGAGGAGTTAAAGAAACACCTTTATGTTATCGCATCCGACGCCTATGAAGGACGTGAAACAGGTATGGAGGGTCAGCGCAAGGCAGCACAATATTTGGATGAATATTACGCCTCAATTGGTATAAAAACACAGAGACAAATTTTTCCGCTAAAACGGTTGAGCTTTTTAGCTTCTACGGTTGAGTTGCAAAATGAAGTAAAGAGTGTAAAAAAGCAATTTTCGTTTATTGATGACTTTTACTTTTTTAGTGCGGATAAAACCCAAACCATCACTGAATCTGATTTGGTTTTTGTTGGATACGGAATATCTGCAGACAACTGGGATGATTACAAGAACATGGATGTCAAAGGAAAGACTGTAATTTGTTTGTCAGGAGAACCTGTAAAAAAAGGAAAAAGTAAAATTACAGGACAGAAAGAGTATTCGACTTGGACGACAGATCGTGAAGCCAAGCGAAGAGTGGCCATTGAAAAGGGTGCAAAGATGTTTATCCAAATTGATCAAAATTTTGATCAATACATGAGCCGTGTAAAGTATTATTTGCAGACACCAAGAATGACACTAGATAAAAGGGGTTCAGAAGATGAAGAGGATTTGAGAATTCCTTATTTCCATTGTTCAGTTGAAATGGCTGAGGAATTATTGGCAATGTTTGGAATGCCAGAATACAAGACCCTTCAGAAAAAAGCAATGTCCAAGAAGAAGATTAAGGGACAAGATTTGGGTGGTGTATTAAAAGTCAACTTCCACGTGAAAAGAGAGGATTTGGTTTCTGATAATGTGTTGGCATTTTTGGAAGGAGAAGATCCTGAATTGAAATCAGAAATTGTGGTGATTAGTGCGCATTATGATCACGTGGGCATCATCAATGGAGAGATACACAATGGAGCTGACGATGATGGATCAGGAACAGTGAGTGTGATGGAAATTGCGCGTGCTTTTGTTCAAGCCAAGAAAGAAGCCCATGGAAGCAAGCGCAGTATTTTGTTTTTGCATGTGAGTGGAGAGGAGAAAGGATTGTTGGGCAGTGAGTGGTATTCAGATCACCCTGTATATCCTTTGGCCAATACCGTTTGTGATTTGAATGTGGATATGGTGGGAAGAAAAGATGCAGACCATCAAGACGGGAAGTACGTTTATTTGATAGGGTCTGACAAATTGAGTACTGAACTTCATCAGATTTCTGAGGAGGCCAATAAGAAATACACGAATATTCAATTGGATTATACCTACAATGATCCCAATGATCCCAATCAATTTTATTACCGTTCTGACCACTATAACTTTGCTAAGCACAATATACCTGTGATATTTTACTTCAGTGGAGTGCATGAAGATTACCACAAACCAGGAGATGATCCAGAAAAAATCATGTATGATAAAATGGCTGAAATAGGAAAGTTGGTTTTTCATACTGCTTGGGAAGTAGCCAATAGACCAGAAAAGTTGAAGGTGGATGTGGCCAATGATTTCAAAGAAAAATAAATAAAAAGAGAGAATAAATAATTAATTAGATGCAAGAAATATTAAAGACCTTAGGGTTATCAGCAGTGAATGACGGAACTTCTACAGGATTGAAGTTTATGGGATCAGGTGAAGTGATTTCATCCTATTCACCAGTGGATGGAAAGCACATCGCAGATGTGAAGTCAACGACAAAAGATGAGTATGAGCAAGTGATTTTAACAGCTCAAAAAGCTTATCAAGAGTGGCGTTTGATGCCAGCGCCTAAGCGTGGTGAAATTGTTCGTCAGTTTGGCGAAAAGCTGCGTGCAAAGAAGGATGCGCTGGGCAGATTGGTGAGTTATGAAATGGGAAAATCCTTGCAAGAAGGATGGGGAGAGGTTCAGGAGATGATAGACATCTGCGATTTTGCAGTAGGATTAAGTCGTCAGTTGTATGGATTAACGATGCACAGTGAGCGTCCGGGACATAGAATGTATGAGCAATGGCATCCACTGGGAGTAGTAGGAATTATTTCTGCATTCAATTTCCCTGTTGCTGTTTGGAGTTGGAACTCAGCATTGGCTTGGATTTGTGGAGACACCTGTGTTTGGAAGGCATCAGAGAAAGCGCCATTGTGCGCGGTGGCTTGTCAGAATATTTGGAATGAAGTTGCCAAAGAAAACAACTTACCTGAAGGAATTTCTTGTATCATCACAGGAAAAGTTCAGGAAGGAGAGTGGTTGGTTACAGATACTCGCGTTCCTTTGATTTCAGCTACTGGATCTACCCGTATGGGTAGAATCGTAGGTGCAAAAGTTGCTGAGCGTTTTGGAAAGAGCTTATTGGAATTGGGTGGAAACAATGCGATCATCGTGACTGAAACTGCGGATTTAAAGATGTGCATTCCCGCCATGGTTTTTGGTGCTGTAGGAACAGCAGGACAGCGTTGTACAACAACTCGTCGATTGATTATTCACGAGAGTTTGTATGAGGCAACAAAGGAAAGTTTGGTCAAAGCTTATGGACAATTGCGTATAGGTGATCCATTGGATGCCAACAACCACGTGGGTCCGCTTATCGATAAGGATGCAGTGAACAATTACTTGAACGCGATTGAGCAAGCCAAGGCACAAGGTGGAAAAGTATTGGTAGAAGGAGGTGTTTTAGAAGGAGAGCAATACACTTCTGGATGTTATGTAAAGCCTTGCATCATTGAAGCCAACAACGATATGGCTATTGTTCAGCACGAGACCTTTGCGCCCATTTTGTATGTGATGTCTTACAAGACATTGGATGAAGCTATTTCCATGCAAAACGGAGTAGTGCAGGGGTTGAGTTCATCCATCATGACTTTGAACATGAGAGAAGCAGAGCGTTTCTTGAGTTGCGAAGGATCTGATTGTGGAATTGCCAATGTCAACATTGGAACCAGTGGAGCAGAGATAGGTGGTGCGTTTGGTGGAGAGAAAGAAACTGGTGGTGGACGTGAGAGTGGATCAGATGCTTGGAGAAATTACATGCGTCGTCAGACCAATACCATCAACTATTCCACATCACTGCCATTGGCACAAGGAATTAAATTTGACATCTAATGAAACCCAAAATTTTCCTTTTTCTTTCTTTATTCATCACCATCATGGGACAAGCGCAGACAGAATCATGGAAAATGAAGTTTCATTTGAACGATTCGGTTGATGCAGTTTTTGATGTGTTGGTGGAACATGGGGAAAGTACCATGGGTATGACCATTGAAAATGGCGGAGAATCGATTTATTTGCATAGCATAGAAGGCCAGGAATATCCTGGCTTTCTTTTTCCTTATTTTGAAACTAAAATTGAGTGGAAGCCAGCCGACAAAGGCGATATGGCTTGGAAGGGTTGGTTTATTAAGAAAGGAGGAAAGCCGGTTTATTTTGACGCACAAAGACAGCCATACACGAGCGCAGAGGAAGAAACCATGCCTAATGAGCTTAAGCAAGACTTGGTGATTGAAAAGCGACAGAAAGTGGTGTTTGAGTCAGGCACTCCAGACGCCTACAACGCCATTGGTTTATTTGATTTGTATTCCAATGGAATGTGCACAGGAACTTTTTTAACAGAGACCGGGGATTATCGATTTTTAAAGGGATCATGGAATAATGAACACATTCAAATGCAGTGTTTGGATGGAGCGCATTTGTTTTGTTTTACAGCGGAAATAGCCCATGAATACGGGCGTTTTATAAATGGAAGATTTTACAGTGGCAATACCTATTCAGAAAAATGGGAAGGAGAAGATGATCAAACTTTTGAATTGCGCTCCGCAGAGGAATTGGTCAAGCTAAGAGCGGGAAGAGAAGGAGAAGTGTTTGCATTTAGTGCAATGGATTTGCAAGGCAATATGAGAACCTTTGGAGCAGAGGATTGGAAGGGTCATTTGAGTATCATACAGCTCATGGGTACGTGGTGTCCCAATTGCACAGATGAAGGCAAGGTGATGGCAGCGATGCACAAGAAATACGGAGCAAAAGGATTGCAGATTATACCTGTTGCCTTTGAAAGATCTGATGATATTGCAGAGAACAAGCGCGTAATACAAAAGCAAATGGCGCAATTGAATTGCGGATATGAGGCCTATGTTGGAAGGGCAGAAGGGAAGGGCAAGGAACGTGCGCAAAATGTATTTCCACAGCTAGAAAAAGTAATGGCCTTTCCCACGATAATTGTGGTGAATAGCGAGGGAAAAGTGATACACATTCACACCGGATTTAATGGCCCGGCAACAGGCAAGTACCACACCAAGGAGTTGTTGCAGTTGGAGAAGATGATTGAGGGGGGGTTGAAGGATATTTATTGATTAGTCTTGCACACAGCGAACGAAGTGTTTGTCAGAAGTGCTAGAAGAATTTCTGTAAACCAAAGGAGGGCTGCTGTTGGTATCAACGGAACGCGTATATCCATTGGTTGAATCATTTGGGTTCACAGACCACCAATGAGCAACTTCAGGAAGTACGCACAATCCAGCGCTATTGGTATAAGATGAACTGATATTGTTGTAGTTGATGAGCATTTTAGACGCCGCAGTCCAAGACTGGGGGCTGTTCAAGGCATTTGGATTATGACTGGTTGAGAGAAATCCAATCAAGTTGTTCCAATCGGATTCATTGGCTACGTGCCATCCTGTGGGACAAATATTGCGGGAGTCATTTATTACATCAAAGGGATAAAGGTATTGGCCTTCTCCCATAACGCTCGGATTGTATACATTTTCTATTCCAGGAATTTCATCCCCATTACTGAATCGGTTGGTTCTTAAATTATCAGCCATCCACCGCTTTCCATTGATATTGACAGTAAGGTAGTAATGTTGATTTTCGTTGGCGAGCAATGTGCTTTCTGGAGAATAGTAGGATCCCCCAGGCAGCGTACCCCAACAAGCGCAATAATTGTTGATTTGGTCATTGATGGTTTCTACAGTTGTTACTCCGTCATTACATGGAGTTCCTATTGTTATGCAACTGCCATCATCCACTTGATTGTATGGGGAGTAATTGCATGAAGCCGGATTGGTACAACCTTGCAGTTGAACAACAGGATAATTGGTTCCATTTTTAACACAGCGGATGAAAGCTCCTGAATTGTAACCATAAGAATTGCTTCCTTTTGATTTTCCAATTGAATATGAAGAATAACTATCATTGACCTCCTCTAACGATCTAATAAGAATATCATTGCTCTTTTTGGTCAAATTGTGGAAAGTCGCAAATAAGTAGCCCTCATCAGTCCCATTTTGATTAGGGTCAATGAAAATCCCTGTATGAACCCTGTATCCTCTGCTTTTGTATACATTGAATTGACTTTTATTGAGCAATTCAGGAACAACATTGTTCCACGAGTTGTTTTTCATTTGTTGTGCGAGACTCTGTGCTGAAACGCGGTAAACATTTCCATAATTTACATCCATTAAAGTTAGTGGTAAACCAAAATAATATTCTAAATAATCCCAATCACATTCAGTAGGGACATGCCAACCGGTGGGGCAAACTTTTTGTGAGTTAACAGCGTATTTTCCATACAAATACCCCAAGTTGTTGAAATTTTCTGTACTATTGACCACATAACATTTTGTTGCTGTTTTGGATGTGAACCAAGAGAAGTTATTGGCTACCGTTGGAATGGGTGTTCCGTCATTGAGGTTGTTGGCTCGGAGGTTATCAGCAAACCAACATTGTCCAGCGAGCTCTACCAAATCATAGGAGAAACCTTGATAGTTGAGTTGGGTTTGGCCCCCACAACCTTCAACGGAAATATATTCATTTGCACAATAATCAAGTCCTGGAATTAAATAATTCCCCGTTCCAGAGCTTTGTAATCCCATACAACCACAACCCTCATTGATGATATCATTGGTTGTAGTATGGTTATTGTCATCACAAGTGCTTCCTGCATACAGACAACTGTTGTTTTCACTGTTGGCCAGGCTATTAAAATTACAAGCGGAAGGATCAGTACAACCTGAAATGGTTGGATTTAGATTTTGACCATTTGGGAAAACAATAACTTGCTCATTGAAATAAAGCGTGTCTTTGTTTTGACTTAAATGTGCATGGGTTTTTTTTGCTTTTAAAGCATATGGAACAGCGTTGATTTTTTGAGAAAGCAGGAAAAGGTTATTGCTCACCAATTGAATGGTAACCCAGGCGTTTTCCCAATGGGTATTAATAATATTTTCAAACTCATCAATATTTCCCAATGTAACGCTGCCCCGCCCAAAACCATCTACCGCAACGGTATCCGTTTTTGACAATAGGATAGAGCCCATTTCATTTTGTTCATGAATTTGTATGGAAACGACGAGAAATGTATCAACCAAAACACCTTGAGGGGTTCGGGCTACGACATTCCAAGTTAATTGTGCTTGAGCGGGAAATATGAGACAAATCCCGATGAAAAAAGTGAGTATCGTTTTATTCATGTTTAGTCTTTGATGCAGCGCACACTGGCGGAAAAATAATTGGCCTCCCGGATTACACCAGATATTTGAGGATAGAATGTACGGTTAATTTTTTGCCAGCCAATCAAATAATCATTGGTTGAGCTGTAGTAAACCCCAACGCTCCCTAAAAACTCACCAGAAGTACCCGCTGGAATCAAATTGAGTAAACCGGCGTTGTTGGAATTGGATAATAAAGGGCTCCAGAGATTATTGCTCTTCAATTTACCACCTACATTTTGTTGATTACCCCGAGTGCCAAATTCATTTAATACATTGATTGGCATTCCCAGGTAGCGTTCAAGGTATTTCCATTCACAGTCCGTGGGAATGTGCCAACCAACAGGACATATGTTGGTGACGTTTCCGTACAAGTAACCATAATTTTCAACATTGATAATATTACCCCCGGGATAATTGTATGATGAAAAAGAAATACTCTCTCCATTATTTTTCGTTGTAGCTTTTAAGTTTTCTTTGAACCAACACTGACCCGCAATTTCCACCAAGGGATAGGCATACCCTTGGTATTCAAAGTGGGTTTGTCCCCCACAACCATGAATATGTATGGTATCTGAAGAACATTCAAGGGCTTCGGGAAAAACGATGCTGCCAAGATTGGTAATGTCAATTCCGTTGACGTTTGCCGGTCCGGTTAAATAAATTTTTCCATTATCCCCATAGAAATAGGATCCTTGCGCATCGCTGAACAGCGTAATTTCATTGGAGTACAGGGCAACAGGAACGTCAGTAAGGTTTTGTGATCCAAGATCAATCCATTGGTTATCGATGAATATCATCGGCTGAATGGAGTATCGTCTGTCCCAATTCAATTGTGAGAAATTGCCCAACTCAGCTATTCCTTGACCAATATTAATGGTTCCAACATTGCTCATCAAACCAATATTGGAATGCATTTCGGAGAAATACACAGAGTCTTCTACAGAAAGATGAATTTTTACATTCACAGCATTGGTTGCAGGGTTCAGAACAGAGGGGGATGTAATTTTAAATTGAAATGGAATTGCCAAGGGGGCTTGAGCGTTAAAAGTATATTGAAAGAACAATAATGCGCCCAAGCAGCCAACGATTTTCAGAACGGATCGAGTAAAATTATTATGCATAAAAACTTTTATAAATCAAATGTATTAAGAAATACCTAACGACTTAGTACCATTCACTGACCATAAGGAACCAAGTAAGGCTTTGCTGTGTTCCATTGAATGGTCCTGTTGTAGTTACAACCCCCATGGATATTGGCCGCTAGAAACAAACGCTTTCCCGTTTTTTCACTTTCAAAAAGAAGTACTCTGGGTTCAAACGCCAATTCAAGCGTGCTGAAATCAACTTTGTTTTTTCTGATTTTGGTTTCTTCATAAAGGGGGAAGAAGTTGTTGGATTTGCTTCGCTGTGTGTGTTGAATAAGACGCCACTTTTGGGCAATTTCTTCGGTGAGTTCACATCCTCCTGAGCAGTATTGATTTTTAAAATCATTGTAGTAAGCACCTTCAAGCGGATAGACGGTAACAGTAATGTCGTCATTTTCAGGATTGTCCAAATGAAAGGAAAATATTCCACCACCGCAGCGCTGGGCATTAACAAATAGAGGAGAGATTATGAAAAATGTAATTATCGCTAATCGAATCAAGGAGCTATCATTTTGGAATTTAGACATGAAAATAGGTGATTTGGATTAAAGTGCAAGTTGGTATTTTCATTTGTAGGAGCG
>JBEISW010000206.1:0-4287 GCA_040375215.1 Crocinitomicaceae bacterium
CTTCCAAAGTAACACTCATACCGCCTTTTAAGTCAAGACCTAAGTTCAGCTCATGTTGTTTCAAATAGCTGTAGGTGTGATCAAACAAAGGATAAGCCTTTGCATCAGCGCTATCACGCAAGAGTTTGCGCTCCAAATCAAACACAGCAATGTCTGCTGCTTCACCCTCCAAGCCTGCTGAGGCAATGGAGTCAAGGGCCATTTGATGAATGTTCTTCTCATACCGAGAAGCTACCCATCCAAATGACAAGGAGTACAATACTGCCACCGCCAAAAGGATGACAAAGGTCCAAAGAATCGATCTATTCCGCATGTAACGTAATTTTTTTTCGGTTTTATAGTAAGGAGGCAAATATAATAAAATGAAGCGTTGTTCAAAGGACAAAAAAAAACCGGCTTTCGCCGGCTTTTTCGGCCTTCTTCAGGCTTAAGTATTTTTTAGGCCATCAAACCATTGGCTTTGGCTTGCTTCATAGCAGCTGCCAATCCAATTTTGTTGATGGTTTTCATTCCTTTTGGAGTAACACGCAATTCAATCCAACGTTGTTCTTCTTCAGACCAAAATTTCTTGTATTGCAAGTTGGGATAAAACTTACGACGAGTCTTAATATTTGAGTGAGAAACGTGGTTTCCAGAAATCGTCTTTTTACCGGTGATTTGACAAACGCGTGGCATATTTTCTAATTTTTAATTCTAAAATGAGGTCGGCAAATATAGTCAAGATTTTTTAAGTTCACATTTATTTGTTCAAAATGTTTAATCTCAAAAGATTGGTGACCTGTAAGCACGTTGTTTCAATGTTGCGTTCACGATTGTTCCCCAATTGCAAAGTCTTGACAGTAGTGCCATTTGGACCGGCTACAGCAATACAAATGGTTCCTACAGGTATGTCAACGTTTTGACTTTCTGGTCCTGCATAACCTGTTGTTGCCAAAGCATAGGTGGATTGAAATTTTTCTCTGCATTGCTCAGCCATTGCCATTGCTATGGCTTCACTGACTACGTCGTTTTTATCCAATACGCTAGAGTCAATTCCCAGCATTTCTACTTTCCATTTTGCATCATAGGGTACAATGCCTCCTCTAAAATACTGACTGCAGCCCGGGATGTCAGTGAAATGACTTTGTAATTTTCCGCCAGTACAGGACTCAGCAATGCTTAACGTGCTTCTTTCCTTTAATAATTGTTCATGCACATATTGATAGATGGATTTTTCCTCAACACTGAACAAGACGTCGCCCAAGATGGATTTTATTTTGGCAGCGAAACCTTCAATCTGTTCAGCGCCATTGGCTTGATCGTATGATGATAGCCTGAGCTTGACAACACCTGGACTCGGGAGATAAGCCAAAGAAATGCCTGATTCAATCATTTGGTCTTCAATAGGACTGATTTGATCGGCAATATATGATTCTCCAACGCCAATGGTCATCAATGTTTGGTGGATGATCAGGGGCATTTGAAATTGCGCTTTTATCCATTCAAACACATATTGGTCCATCAGGCCCTTCATTTCAAAGGGTACACCAGGCATTGAAATCAAGATCTTCCCATTTCTCTCGAACCACATTCCAGGTGCTGTGCCTTGGTGATTGGGTATTACGCGACATTGGCTAGGGACAAGTGCTTGTGCAGTGTTTACCTCAAGCATAGGTAAATTTCTTTTGGCAAAGAAATTTTGAACCCGATTCAATGTCGGTTCATCAACGATCAGATTATCGCTAAAGAATTCGCAAATGGTTTTTTTGGTGATGTCATCTTTGGTCGGCCCTAAACCACCAGTGATCAAAACAATATTGCTGTGCGACATGCTGTCTTCAAGTTCGGTCAGGATATCAGCTTTAGAATCCGGAATGGTTTTAATGCGTCTGATTCTTACTCCCTCTTGGTTGCAGCGCATTCCTAACCAACTCGCATTGGTGTTAATGGTTTGCCCAATTAACAGTTCATCACCGATTGAAATGATATCGCAGTAAACATTTTTGATTTTCTCCATTCTCGTTTATATTCGCTTAAAACAAATTTATTCTTTCATTAACCAATAGCCCATGAAAAAGTTTTATTCATTCGGTGTATTGATGGCGATAGCGGGTGCCTTAACTGCCCAGAATCACATCAATCCCAAACTAGGCAGAACGCAATCAGCCAAGTACAATCCATACACCCAAGAGGTGATTCATGAAACCATCACCAAGCAAGGGAAGAAACCTTCTATGGTTCCCGGAGCCCAGAAGATGATTTCTACTGAAGAAGAGTTGGGGGTAACCGTTTATGATTTGCAATCCAACGGGTCTGTATGCCCGCGCATTATCGCAGACGATAACGGCGTTGCTGCCACATTTACTTTCTCAGCCATTGAAGGTGGTGGTTCATATACCGATAGAGGAACAGGTTACAATTTCCGCAGTGCGGCCACCAATACTTGGGAGGAGTTTCCATCAACTCGAATTGAGAATATCAGAACAGGTTGGAGTAACTTGTTGCACCTTGGAAATGGTTCAGAAGTGGTTTTAGCACATAGTGGGGCCGGTGGGGTGAAATATGTAAAAAGAGATGCCGTAGGAACTGGTAACTGGACTACTGCTTCGGAAATAGCCACTGCCTCGGGAGAGGCCATTCTATGGCCTCGAGCAGCCAATGGGGGTGCAGATGGAAATTCCATTCACATGATTGCGATAACTGACCCAAATAATACTACAAATTACAATGGATTGGGGAGTTGTTTGTTGTATTATCGTTCAACTGATGGTGGTGCGACTTGGGATGTAACTGACGGTGCATTGCCTGAAATGAACTCCAATTACACCACTGGAGTAACGGCTGATACCTATGCCATTCACGCTCGTGGTAACACTGTAGTTATTTCTGTTTTTGGAGAATTGCAAGATTCTTACATTTTTGTATCAGAGGACAACGGAACCACTTGGACCAAAACAGTTTTCTGGGATTTCCCAATTGATAACTATGCAATTGACATGGGAACGGATATTGAAGGTGATGGTCTTCAAGATACTATTCTTTCTTCAGATGGAACTGGTGCTTTGTACATTGATGTGAATAACAATATTCACATTGCTTTTGGTACAATGTTCTACTCGGATGATTTGGGTGTTGTTGACTCATCTTACTCTTATTTCCCATTGGCAGGAAGCATTTATTATTGGAATAGCAACATGACACCTGAATTGGTAGGTCAAGATAGCGTATTAGTTGGTCAAGATTCAGTATTTGCTTACAATGAGACTATTTACACCAATGAAATTGATTTTGTTAATTCAGTATATGGAACAGATAGTTTAATCTTGAATCAAAACTTTAGCGATGGTCCAGAATTGATGGCTTCAGTAGTTGCTGCACAAGACGGAATTATGTGGTCAACATTGGATGTCACTTTTTCAACTGACAATGGCCAAGGAATTTATGTTTACAACGGGATAGATTCTATCTATCTAGCTTCTTCCAACAGTATTGATATCTCAGGCATGAACTTAGGAAGTAATTTCGATATTTATTTTTATGGTGAGAATGGCGATACGCTCCAGGGATTAAATATTACCTTCACAGGTGATTATAGCACAGGTGAGATAATCGATACAGTTTATGTTATAGATACTGTTATAGCTGTGTACGATTATTATGATGTTTATGAATATGTTGACATATTCAATTATAACAGCTCAGTTTTGGAAATTGGTATTTCTCCGGAAATCGACCCAGCCACACCTGCTGACATCACTGAAGTGGGGCAATATGGAAACTCAGGAATTGCTTCTCACCCGCAGATTGCAGGTGATACAGAAGGTAAGATCTATGTTGCCTATTCTGCAATTAATGAGTTGTATTTTAATGGTGAGGAGTATTTGCGTCACGTTTTTGCGGTTAAATCAGAAGATGCTGGATTTACATGGTCAGATCCGTCAGACATCACACCAGACTTGGCTGAAGTGGGTTGGGAATACATGTACGCGTCAATGGCGCATGAGGTATACAACGACAAGTTGCACCTGGTTATTCAAAAAGATGAAGAACCTGGTGTTCACGTTCAGCCAGAGGATGTAGCTGATCCGGTTGGTGATAATATTCAAATTTATTTGGCCATTTCAACGGATCTTGTTGCCACTTTCGATGAAAATAGTGTTGGAATTTCAGACAATGATTTCAGCAACAATGGAATTGTAGCTTTTCCTAATCCTACGAATAGTAATTTCACCGTTGTAACAGAAACTTTTGTTGGTGGTGAATTGGCTATCTATGATGCCATGGGTAGAGTGATTTTGAAAGAAAATA
>JBEISW010000303.1:0-2761 GCA_040375215.1 Crocinitomicaceae bacterium
ACTTTTGGGTTTTGATTTTGCCGTTGATCAGTTTGGAAACGTCAAACTATTGGAAATCAATTGCAAAAACATTGAGATTAATTTCATTCAAATGAACCTTGGGCCATTGTTCGGAGAATACACAGAAGAAGTCCTTAATTATATTTCGGCACACAAGAGAGGGGTGGTATTGGAAATAATAAAATAATGAACAGCATTCCCGTAATCTATTATCATTCTGTTGCTCCCCAGAAAAATAAACTGTGGTACAAGAATTACTTGACTTTGGAGTTAGAATATTTTGAGGATTTATTGAAGTACTTGAGTCGGGAAAAATTTAGTTTTTTGACCCTTGATGAATACATGGACAAAAGATTGGACAAGACTTTCAGAGAGAAGGCCGTTTGCTTAAATTTTGACGACGGATGTTTGGACAATTATGTTTATGCCTTTCCTTTGCTTCAAAAGTATGATGCAAAAGCAACCATTTTCGTAAATCCTGATTTTGTGCAGGACCATCCGGACCTTCGGCCTACTTTAAAAGAAGTATGGTCAGGGCAATGTAAGATGGAAGAACTAGAGGAACTTGGATTTTGCAGTTGGGATGAGATGCGCTACATGGAGAGTACTGGTTGTGTTGACATTCAGTCCCACACTTTAACACATACAAAGCACTATTACAACGATAGAGTCAAGGACTTTCATCATCCCAAGTCCAATTATTTGTATCCGATTGGGAATCGATATCCAGCGATGAAGCCGCATTACATCACGGATTCAAAATTTAAAATGATGTTGCCTTATGGCACACCTTTATTTGAAGAAAAATCATCCATTCTAGTAAAGAGAGTCTGGATAAATCCTGAATTTGAAGAAGCTTGTGTAAATGAACTCAAGGATGAGGATTGGATGAATTACAATAAAGAGCATTGTTTTCAAAGAATAGATAAGATTTATCAAAAATTTGTGAAAGAGAACAATTTAATTGTTCGAGTTGAAACAGAAGAGGAATACCAGCATCGAGTATGGCAGGAAGTTAATGATAGTCGAGTTGTGATAGGTGAGAAGTTAGGAAAGGAAATTGCATATTGTTTTTGGCCTCACGGTGATTACAATGAGCTGGCACACCTGATGGCATTGAAGTGTGGATACCGTGCTTCAACCATAGTTTTGGACCATGGAAAAGTCAATTTGGACCCATCCAGATTTGACAGAATAGGCCATGCCAATGTTAAGAATAGTAGGTTTTTTACCTTGCTAAAAATGAAGTATAAGATTTCCTTATACAGGGGGAATGCGTTTTTCAAGTTTATTGACAGTTTGTATTTTAAAGTAAAATATGGGAAGTAGATTAAAGTGTGTTATACTAAAAAATGAGTTGTCCAATGATCATTTGTTGTGGGTGCAATCGTGTGAAAAATATGCTGATTTTTTGGAATACAGAATAGTTGAATTTACTCGGAATACTTGGTTGGATGAACTGAATAATATGGAATATGACGTGTTGTTGGCTAAACCAAGTGGTGTGACCAACGCTTTTAAGCAATTATACGATGAACGTATTTTGGTTTTGGATCAATTGGGAAAGAACATCTACCCTTCACCAAAAGAGATCTATATTTATGAAAACAAGCGTTTCTGTTCCTTTTGGTTGAAGGCCAACGGCGTTCCTCATCCTGATACAGCAGTTTTTTATTCTCTGAATTAAGCCAAGGAATATTTAAAGAGGATCAGATATCAAGTGATAACCAAGACAAACATTGGAGCATCAGGAAGTGGTGTTCAAGTGTTAATAGGATTGGAGGAAGCGCTGAATTACACTGAACAATTGTTCTCAGGAAAAGGAGCAAGTAAGAGAGTAGGACCCAACATGCTAAAGGGAAGATGGGTCAAGCGCATATCACATTATCTTTTTCACCCGCAAGACATCATCAAGAAGTACAAGTTTTATCAGACCAAAGCGGCAGATGTTCAAAAGGATTTTGTGATTTTTCAAGCTTATATTCCACATGATTTTGAATGGCGTGTTGTCCGAATTGGTCAATCTTTCTTTGCACATAAGAAACTCAAGCTGGGTGAAAAGGCGAGTGGATCACTGCTGAAGAATTACGATAGTCCGCCCTTATCTTTGATGCAGTTTGTAAAGGATTTTACTGATAAATTTGGATTTTATAGTCAAGCGGTAGATGTTTTCGAATCAGCTGATGGCTTTCTCATCAATGAAGCCCAATGTATTTTTGGTCAAAGTGATGCTTTTCAAATGAAGGTAGATGGAGTAGTGGGAAGGTATATTTTTCGTGATCAAAATTGGACATTTGAGGCAGGTGATTTCAATGGGAATGAATCCTATGATTTACGTATTCAACATGTGTTAGAAATATGGGGCAGATAAAAGTCTTATTTGTTAGCAGTGGTAATTCTAAAAATGGGTTGAATCCTATCATTAGAAAACAAGGTGAGTCGTTGATTAAACAAGGAGTTGATCTGCATTTTTTCACCGTAAAAGGAAAAGGTTTAAGATTTTATATACAAGAAGCTATTGAATTAAGAAGTTTAATCAAATCAAAACGATACGATGTGATTCATGCTCACTATGCACTTTGTATGTATGTAGCATGGTTTGCTCAACGTAAGGAGAAATTGATAGTGTCATTTATGGGGAGTGACTTGTTGGGTACTAATGAGCTCGATGGAAGTTTTACTTTGCTGGGAAAATTTATGGCGCGTTTTCATGTTTTTTTTGCCAAATTATGCTGTAAAGAAGTTATTGTTAAATCCAAAG